>SBFI01000395.1 GCA_006227875.1 Acidobacteriota bacterium | reverse complement strand
CCTATGGTGGTCGGGTCCATACGCGTTTTCCACCCGAGCCCAACGGCTATCTCCACATCGGCCATGCCAAGGCCATCTGCCTCAATTTCGGTATCGCCGCCGACTACAACGGCCTCTGCAATCTCCGTTTCGACGACACCAATCCGATAAAGGAGGAAGAAGAGTACGTCCAGTCGATGAAAGAAGAACATCCACTGGCTCGGCTTCGACTGGGAGGACCGGGAGTACTTCGCCTCCGACTACTTCGAGCAGCTTTATGAATGGGCCGTCCAGCTGATCGAGCAGGGCAAGGCCTATGTCGACGATCTGACCGCCGAGGAGATCCGCGAGTACCGCGGCACGCTGACCGAACCGGGTCGCGACAGTCCCTACCGCGAGCGCTCGGTGGAAGAGAACCGGGATCTGTTCGAACGGATGCGGTCCGGAGAGTTCCCGGACGGCTCTCGGGTGCTGCGGGCCAGGATCGACATGGCTGCGGGCAACCTCAACATGCGCGACCCGGTCCTCTATCGCATCCTCCACGCCAGCCACCACCGCACCGGCGACAAATGGTGCATCTACCCGATGTACGACTTCGCCCATGGCCAATCCGACTCCATCGAGCAGATCACCCACTCGCTGTGCAGCCTGGAGTTCGAGGATCACCGGCCGCTGTACGACTGGTTTATCCGTGAGCTCGACATCTTCCCCTCTCGACAGATCGAGTTCGCCCGTCTCAACCTGAGCCACACCATCGTCAGCAAGCGCAAGCTCAAACAGCTCGTCGACGAGGATCTGGTCTCCGGTTGGGACGACCCCCGGATGCCGACGCTCTCCGGCATGCGGCGGCGCGGTTTTACGCCCAAGGCCATCCGGGACTTTTGCGATGCCATCGGCGTGGCCAAGGCCAACAGCATGGTGGACATCGCCATGCTCGAGCACTTTGTCCGTGACGACCTGAACAAGACGGCGCCGCGGGTGATGGCCGTGCTGCGACCTTTGCGTGTCGTCATCGACAACTACCCGGAAGATCAGGTGGAAGAGCTCGACGCAGTCAACAACCCCGAGGACCCCGATGCCGGCACCCGCAAGATCCCCTTCTCCAGGGTGCTCTACATCGAGCAGAGCGATTTCCGCGAGGAGCCACCGAAGAAGTACTTTCGCCTCGCCCCCGGCCGAGAGGTACGGTTGCGTTACGGGTTCTTTATCAAGTGCGTCGATGTGGTCAAGGACGAACAGACCGGCGAGGTGTTGGAGGTCCGCTGCACCTACGACCCCGAGACGCGTGGTGGTTACGCCCCCGATGGGAGGAAGGTCCGAGGCACAATCCACTGGGTGTCGGCCGCCCATGCCGTCGACGCCGAGGTCCGCCTCTACGACCACCTCTTTGCCAAGCCCGATCCCAACGAGGTCGAAGAGGGCGAGGACTTCAAGGCCAATCTCAACCCCGAGTCGGTCGAGGTTCTGAGTAGTGCCAAGGTGGAGCCGGGCCTTGCCTCTGCCCAGCCCGGTGAGCGCTTCCAGTTCGAGCGCCAGGGGTACTTCTGTGTCGACACGGTGGACTCTTCGCCCGAGCGGCCGGTCTTCAACCGCACCGTTTCGTTGCGTGATACCTGGGCCAAGATCGAAAAGTCCCAGGGACGATGAGTTGGTTCCTGCAACGATCGAGTACCATCGCCGTCCTCGTTTCTATCCTGGCCGTCGCCGGCACTCTCGCGGCGGACAACCTCTCACCGGGCGAGCTCGACGAGCTCCAGCACCTTTACCGATCGCGAGATTTCTTCACTCTCGAAGAGCGTCTCCGGATCATCTCGGGAGCCGCCGCCGCGGACCCCGAAATCCGCTTTCTCGTGGCCACGGTGCATCAAGCCTTCAACCGGCTCGAGGAGTCCAACCGCACGATCGACGAGCTGCTGGAGAGCAAAGCTCTGCCGGGTCCCCGTCTGCGGGAGCTTCGACGGCTCCAGATGTCGAACTACTTCCGTCTCCACCGCTACAGTGACGCCCTGGCTAGCGCGAGGGCCATCCTTGCCAGTCCCGCGGACGGGTCGGATCCCGCCCTGCAGATGGAGGTGCGAGGCAGGCTTCCTCTCTTGACGGCTCTGGCCGATGTTCCACCGCAAGAGGCCGAGATCAAAGCCATGAGTCGATTGAAGCTGGATGCGTCTGGACGCCTGCCCCTCGAGATCGCGGGTGCCAACCTCCGCCTCGCTCTCGACACGGGGGCAAATCTCTCGGTCATCATGCAATCCGAGGCCGAGAAACTAGGTCTTACCATCCGCCCGGCTGGTGTCGAGGTGGCCACTTCCACGGCTCGTACGGTCCGCGCTGATGTGGCCGTGGCCCCGCAGGTGAGGATCGGGAAGGTCCACTATCGAAATGTGGTCTTTTTGGTCTTCCCGGACGAGCTTCTCACCTTTGCCGACGGCAAACGGATTCTCGGTCTGGTCGGGTACCCGGTGGTCGAAGCCATGGAAGAGGTGCGATTTCGGCGCGATGGTGTGCTGGAGATTCCGAGCCGAGCCCAGAGTCGCCCGTGGTCGAACCTTGCGCTGGACGATCTGGATCCTCTGATCCGCGTGCGCTATCGCAAAGACGATCTCGTCTGCCGACTCGACACCGGGGCCGGGCATACGACCCTTTACCAGCCCTTCTACGAGCGCTACCGGGAGCGGATCGAGTCTTTTGGCGATCATCAGACCGTGGAGATCACCGGGGTCGGCGGTATGCGGGAGATTCCCGTCATTCGGCTGCGCAAGATCACCCTGACGCTGGCCGGTGCCGGGGTGACGCTACGCGACGTGGACGTCTACACCCACGCTACTCGCCCGGCGCACCAAAACAACCTCTACTGCAACGTCGGCGCGGACATTCTGGGTAGATTCCGTGCCCACACCATCAACTTCCGCGACATGGCCCTGGTTCTCGAATAGCCCGGCGGTCGATTCCGGGGCCGGACGCCCGTCAGGCTGCCGGCCGATCCGAAAAAGAAAACGGCCGGCTTCGATAGCCGGCCGCTCATGATTCACTGAGATACAGCGAGGTTTACTTTACCATTCGCACGTCTCCGACCTTGACCGGCTGGGACGTGGTGTTGGTGACCTCGAGCTTTCCGGTCTTGTCGTTCCACAGGACTTCCGTCCCCACCGAAATGATTCCGTTGCCACTGCCGGAGTCGTCAAGATCCAGCAGTATCACCGTGACGTCGAAGTCGCCCAGTTTACTGTGCTGATAGACCTCCCCGAACGACACCGGCCGGTCGGTGGCAAGGATGATCTGTCGCCCTTCCTCGGTCTTGAACTCGCGGCTGTAACGCAGCGGGTAGCCCTGCTGGCCGGCCAGAAAGGCGTAACCGGTCTTCTTCTGACCACGCAGCGTCTGGGCTACGTGGCGTGTTAGTTTCTTGTTCTCAGTCGCTTCCTTGATGGCATCGAGAATCTCGTTGCGCTCATCGTCGGACGACCAGCGATAGATGTTGATCTCGACCATCGACGCGCGGCCCCCGGTCTGGACGATCGCGTTGCCCTTGTACTGCTCGATCGACTTTTGGGCCATGGTGGGCATGGCTCCCAGCGCCATAGCCATGACCAGCGCGATCCCGACCGCTGTCGTGGACTGCCATTGGCGATTCATAAGCTTCCTCATAGACGCTCCTCCTTACTCCGTTAGAGATGGCGGGGCACGAATACCCTTCGCCCTCGCCCAAGAGTGTAGTGCCGATTGGTGCCTTCGGTCTACAGAACCCCTAGATGATATCAAGTCTACCTGGGAATCCACCAAGGCTGGTAGGCTTGCGCTCACAGGGGAAGAGGAAGGAGGCGCCTATGGAGCGGACCTTTCATTTTCAGCTCAACGGTCGATCGACTGTACTGACCGTGGAGCCCGATCGGCAGCTGCTGTGGGTCCTGCGAACCGATCTCGCTCTGACCGGCACCAAGTACGGCTGTGGGGAGTCGCACTGTGGAGCCTGCACCGTGCTGGTCAACGAGAAACCCGTGCGTTCGTGCCAGACACCGATCAGGGCCGTCGACGGCAAGGAAGTCGTTACCATCGAGGGACTCGCCCGGGGGGACACGCTCCACCCTTTGCAGCAAGCCTTTGTCGACAACGACGCGCTCCAGTGCGGCTACTGCACCCCGGGGATGATCCTCGGAGCTTACGGTCTGCTGCTCGCCACACCCAATCCGACACTGGACGAGATTGTCGCGCACATGGACAGCCATCTGTGCCGTTGTGCCGGCTACCGGCGAATTCTCGCGGCGATCGAATCAGCTTCCCAGATCATGGGGGAAAGCGGGTCATGAGCAAGAAAGACCCGACTGCCACAGCGAGCGTGATGCGGCCGGAGATCGGCCTGCTCGATCGGCGTCGGTTCCTGCAGCTGCTCGGCGGCGGCGTCACGGTTCTCTTCACCGTCGGCGACCCCCTCGCCTTGGCTCAGACTGGGCGCCGCCAGCAGGGAGAGCCCGAGGATTTCAATGCCTTTCTGCGCATCGGCGAGGACGGGAGGGTGACCTGCTTCAGCGGCAAGATCGAGATGGGTCAGGGAATCTACACCTCTCTTGCGCAGATGGCGGCCGACGAGCTAGGCGTACCTTTGAGCTCGGTAGACATGGTCATGGGGGACACCGATCTTTGCCCCTGGGACGGAGGTACTTTTGGCTCCCGCAGCACCCGAGAGTACGGGCTAGCCCTGCGTCAGGCGGCGGCAGAGGCCAAGGCAGTGCTCCTCGAATTGGCCGCGGAGCGTCTCGCTGTCTCCCTCGATACTCTCTCTGTCAGAGACGGTGTGGTCGTCTCGAGAGGGAACGCGGCTCGCCGGGTCAGCTACGCCGAGCTGGCTCGAGGCCAGAAGATCCAACGTCGTCTGAGCGGTACCGCCACCGTCAAGCCGCGCAACCGACACACCGTCTCCGGTCAGCCAACCGCGCGAGCCGACTCCAGAGTCAAGGTCACCGGTGAAGCGCAGTTCACCGGCGATATCCGCCCAGCCGGCATGCTCTGCGCCAAGATCCTGCGGCCACCCACCCACGGCGCAACCCTCAACCATGTGGACATTTCGGGCGCCGAAAGAATCGAGGGTGTACGGGTCATCGAGGATGGCGACCTCATCGCCGTCCTGCATGAGCACCCGGATGTTGCCGAGAAGGCCCTACGCAAGGTCCGCGCCGATTTCGACAACCCCAGGACAAGGGTCGACAACAGCAATATCTTCGACCATCTGCTCGCCTCGGCACCGGAGCCGGAGCTGGTAACCGAGCAGGGAAACCTCAACCGGGGCCGAAGGCTCGCCGTCAATGCCTTCGAGTCCAGGTACTACAACCACTATGTTGCCCATGCACCCATCGAACCCCACACGGCCGTGGCCCAGATCGAAGGCAACAAAGCCACGATCTGGGCCTCGACCCAGACTCCGTTCCGGGCGCGGGATGCCGTTGCCAGCCTGCTGGGTCTGCCGACCGAGAACGTACGCGTCATCACCCCCTTTGTGGGAGGGGGTTTTGGCGGCAAGGGTAGGAATCAACAGGTGATGGAGGCGGCCCGGTTGGCCAGACTGGCTAGACGCCCGGTGCAAATCGCATGGAGTCGAGAGGAGGAGTTCTTCTTCGATTCCTTTCGCCCGGCGGCGGTGGTCGAGCTGCGTTCCGGTCTGGATGGCGACAATCGCATCACCTTCTGGGACTACGACGTCCGCTTTGCCGGCCGCAGAAGCTCGGAGCCGATCTATGAGATCCCCCACTACCGGGTGCTTTCGCGAGGCTCCTGGCGCGAGGGATCAGAGGCCCATCCGTTCAAGGTCGGCGCCTGGCGAGCCCCGGCGTCGAACACCAACGTCTTTGCCATGGAGTCCCAGGTCGACATCATGGCGGCGGCAGCGGGTGTCAATCCACTGGAATTTCGGCTCGCCAACCTCACCGATGAGAGGATGCGCCGGGTGCTCGGGGCCGCGGCTGAGAGCTTCGGCCGCGCCTTCGCGCCCGCCCCTTCGGGGAGGGGCTACGGTATTGCCTGCACCAACTACCAAGGCACCTATGTCGCCACGATGGCCAAGGTCTTGGTCAACAAACGAGTTGGCCAGGTACGGGTCGAAAGGGTGGTCTGTGCTCAGGACATGGGCGAGGTGATCAACCCAAAAGGAGCCCAACAGCAGATCGAGGGTTGTATCACCATGGGGTTGGGATATGCCCTGTCCGAGGAGCTCCGCTTCAAGGGTGGTGAGATTCTCGATCAGAACTTCGACACCTACCAGCTACCCCGCTTCTCCTGGCTGCCTCGGATCCGCACGGTGCTTGTCGACAATCCCGACCTCGGTCCACAAGGTTGTGGGGAGCCCGCCATCACGCCGATGGGTGCCGTCGTCGCCAACGCGGTCTTCGATGCCGTCGGTGCTCGGGTCTATGAGCTTCCTATGACGCCGGAGCGGGTCAAAGCTGCAGTCCGAAGGAGCTGAAAGACACCCCTAGCAGCTGCGCGAGCTTCTCTGCCAATCGTCGCCTCGTCATCGTGTCGTTCTTGTGCTAGAGTCGTGCCTCCTCGGCCGGACCTCCCGCCAGAGCTTCACCACAACCCCCGGTTCCGACCCCCGCAGGTAGACGATGTCTGAAGAGAAGAGAAGCGATCTCCGTAACCTCGCCATCATTGCCCATGTCGACCACGGCAAGACCACCCTGGTCGATGCCATGTTGTGGCAGAGCGGCATATTCGGCGCCCATCAGGAGGTTCGCGAGCGAGTGCTCGACTCGATCGATCTCGAGCGTGAAAAGGGCATCACCATCATGGCCAAGAACACCGCCATCCAGTACAACGGGGTGCGGATCAATATCGTCGATACCCCGGGACACGCCGATTTCGGCGGCGAGGTGGAGCGCACCTTGAAGCTCGTCGATGGTGTCCTGCTGTTGGTGGACGCCTCGGAGGGGCCGCTCCCCCAGACCCGATTTGTTCTCCGCAAGGCGCTCGATGCGAAGCTCTCACCGATCGTCGTGGTCAACAAGATCGACCGTGCCGACGCCCGTGCTCAGGAGGTCTTGGACGAGACCTACGATCTGTTTATCGATCTCGACGCCACCGAAGAGCAGCTCGAGTTCCCGGTTCTCTACTGCAATGCCAAAGCCGGAGTCGCGCGCACTGAGCCCGAGGGCGATGGCGGCGACCTGAGACCGCTCTTCGACGAGATTCTGCGCACCGTTCCTTCTCCGACCTATGACTCCGACAAGCCGCTCCAGTTTCTGGTGACCTCACTCGACCACGACGACTACGTCGGCCGTTTGGCGATCGGGCGCATATTCAACGGACAGGTCCGCAAAGGCCAGGAGGCCGCGCTCTGTTTGCTGGACGGCACGAACAGACCGATAAAGGTCACACAGCTCTATGGCTATGAAGGACTCGACAGGGTGGGAATCGATCAGGCCGGTGCCGGTGAGATCGTGGCCATCGCCGGTCTCGACGAGGTAGCTATCGGCGAGACGATCTCCGATCCCGACAACCCCATGGCGCTACCCTCCATCCTTGTGGACGAGCCGACGATCGCCATGGTCTTCTCCACCAACACCTCACCCATGGCCGGCAGGGAGGGAACACATGTCACCTCCAACAAGCTGCGCGAGCGACTACTCAAGGAAGCGCTGACCAACGTCGCCATCCGGGTCGAGGAGACTCCGGGGAGTGACGCCCTCCAGGTCTCGGGCCGCGGTGAGCTCCAACTCGCCATCCTGATCGAGACCATCCGGCGAGAAGGTTACGAGTTCTCCGTCGGCAAACCCCAGGTCATCGTCCGCCCCGGGCCCGAGGGCCCCGAAGAGCCGATCGAGATGCTCACCATCGACTGTCCAGAGGAGTTCGTCGGCGCCGTGACGCAAAAGCTCGGGCCACGCAAGGGTCGGATGCTCGAGATGGTCAACCACGGCACCGGCCGGGTGCGGATGGAGTTTCAGATTCCGGCTCGCGGGTTGATCGGCTTTCGTACCGAGTTTCTGACCGAGACCCGCGGCACCGGCATCATGAACCATCTGTTCGACTCCTTCGGCCCCTGGCAGGGTGAGATACCCCACCGCATCACCGGCGCCCTGGTGGCCGACCGGGCCGGTCGTGTCACCGCCTTTGCCGTCGATCATCTGCAGCCGCGGGGGATCTTCTTTCTGGGACCGGGGGACGAGGTCTACGAGGGGATGATCGTTGGCGAGAACTCGCGGCCCGGCGACCTGGACGTCAATATCACCAAGGAGAAGAAGCTCACAAACATGCGCGCCGCCTCGGCCGACGAGTTGGTGCGGTTGGTACCGCCGACGCTGCTGAGTCTCGAGCAGGCGCTCGAGTTTCTGGCCGAGGACGAGCAGCTCGAGGTGACGCCCAAGTCCTTTCGGCTGCGCAAACGGGTGCTCCAGGCCAACAAGAGGAAGTAGGACTGCCCGACTTCGCGCCTGCTCTAATGTAGGATGACCCCGATGTTTACCGGTCCCGTACCCCAAGATCCGGCGACAACCGACCTTTCTTTTGCCGAGTTGGGTCTGAGCAAGCCGATCGTCGAGTCGCTGGCGGCGATCGGCTTCGAGCACCCAACACCCATCCAGACCCAGGTCATCCCAAAGGCTCTCGAGGGCCTGGACATCGTCGGTCTGGCGCAGACCGGCTCGGGCAAAACGGCCGCCTTTGGTCTACCAATGGCCGAGCACCTGCTTCACGGCAAAGGGGTTCGGGGGCTGATCATGTGCCCCACACGTGAGATCGCCCTGCAGACCGAGGCCTTTCTCGAGGTCGTCGGCAAGGATCACAAGCTCGAGACCGTCTGTCTCATCGGTGGTGTCAGCCTCGGCCCTCAGGCCCAGAAACTGCGCCGCCACCCCGATATCGTGGTGGCAACCCCCGGACGCCTCTGGGATCACTACGAGCGCAAGAACCTCAAGCTCGATCGGGTCGAAAAGTTGGTCCTGGACGAGGCGGACCACATGCTCGATCTCGGCTTTCTGCCACAGATCTTCCGAGTGCTCGAAGTGCTGCCGGCCGAGCGCCAGACCATGATGTTCTCGGCCACCATGCCGTCGTCGATCGAAAACCTGGCCAAGCGATTCATGCGCTCGCCCGAGATGGTCGACCTCAGACCCGAGACCCGTACCGCCGAAGGGATCGATCACCGCCTCTATCTGGTCGAGCCAGACAACACCCGCGCCTGCCTCGTCGCCATCGCCGCCGAGGAGAAGGGCAGCATGCTGGTCTTTCTCCGGCGAAAGGTCGACGCCGACTGGGCTTGCCGGCAGCTCGAGCTCGAGGGCCACCCGGTCGAGCGCATCCACTCCGGACGCTCGCAGAAGCAACGGGTCAAGGCCCTGCAAGGACTGCGTCAGGGAGAGCACCGCATCCTGCTGGCAACCGACATCGCGGCGCGTGGCATTGACATCCCCATTATCGAGCACATCGTCAACTTCGGCATGCCCGACACGGTGGAGGACTATGTCCATCGTGCCGGCCGCACCGCCCGGGGGGCGTTGCGCGGCACGGTCTCCACCATCGCCACCTGGCAGGACAAGGAGGCCATCCGCCTGGTGGAGAAGGCCATCGGGGAGAAACTCCCCCGCTGCGTGGCCAAGAATGTGGAGCCCGCTGTCGAGCGCAAAACCACCATCCGCGGCCGGCAGAAGATCAGACGCAGGTTAACCTAAGGATCAAAAGCTCCGACCAGAATCAAAGATTTCCTCTGAGGGGTGCCATCGGCGCCGATTTCTGAAAGAATACCGGTCGCGCTGCCTCGCCGGCCAGGTTCCGAACCCTCACTGGAAAGGCGCGCGACCCCCGGATCACCGTCAAGTTCACGCAATTTCTGATAAGGAGGATTCCAGATGAAGCGTTTCTCTATCGGACTATTTCTGTGTCTTGCCCTGCTGCTTGGCCTCTCTGCGCCGGCGCCGGCCGCCGAATCGGCGCCCGTCCTCAGCCGCATTGTCGACAACGGCGAGCTGCGAGTCGGGATGTCGGGTGCCCAGCCGCCTTTCAGCCTCAAGTCGAAGAACGGCCAGCTGATCGGCTACGAGGTCGACCTGGCCAACGCGCTCGCCGCCGCCATGGGCGTCGAGCTCAAGATCGTCCAGAAGCCCTTTGGCCAGCTGCTCTCCGCACTGGAAGCGGGCGAGGTCGACGCAGTCATGTCCGGCATGACCATGACCCCGAAGCGTAACTTGAAAGCCGCGTTTGTGGGTCCCTATGTGCTCTCGGGCAAGTCGATCCTCACCAAGGACAAGACCGTGGCCGCCATCCAAGAGGTCGGGGCAATCGACAAGGCGGGCATCACGCTTGCCGCCCTGGAGAACTCGACCAGCCAGAAGTTTGTCGAGACTCTGATGCCCAAGGCCAAGCTGGTCACCACCGCCGACTATGACTCCGCGGTCAAGATGGTGCTTGAGGACAAAGCCACCGCTATGGTCGCCGACTATCCGATCTGCGCACTCTCGGTCCTACAGCATAAAGACCAGGGGCTGGTGACGCTGACCGAGCCCCTGACCATCGAGCCCATAGGCATCGCCATCGCCCCTGGCGACTCTCTGCTGCTCAATATGGTCGAGAACTACCTGGGTGCCCTCCAGGGGGCGGGGCTGCTCGATCAGCTCGAGGCCAAGTGGTTCGAGGACGGCTCCTGGCTGATCCAGGTTCCGTAGAGCTGTAAAGCCTCAAGAACCCGGATACCACTCCCGGATCCGGACCTCGATCTCGGGTTTGTCCTCCAAAGCGGAGGTGAACTCGTCGAGGTCCGATCCGCGGT
>SBFI01000143.1 GCA_006227875.1 Acidobacteriota bacterium | reverse complement strand
TTCGATCTCGCGGTGCTCGCTGACGATGCCGCGGACCAGGAAGAACCAACCGACAATAAAGAGGATGTTCACCAGGGCGAAGCCGCGCGCATCGAGGTTGAGCACCATGGTGCCGACAAAGACGACGACCGCCGAAGCCACGTCTCCAACCCGCTGAAAGAAGCTGTCGATCGCCTGCTTGGCCTTGTACTTGACGTCGCGGGAGGTCGGCAGAAATAGCATCTGCACCGTCGTCTTGTTGATCGAGTAGTCCGAAGCGTTCTCGAAGATCTTGCCGATGCGGACATACTTGAGGATCGGCAGCAAGAAGACCAGACCATAGGTCCCCAGCGCGATGATCGGTAGCCAGTAGAGACCGGCCCTGATGCCGCCGTACTGCACCAACCGGCCGACGACAAAGAGCTGGAGAAACATCCCCAGCAGGTTCATCCAGCGAAAAAAGCCGGCGTAGAAGTTGCCGATGGTCGACTGGACGAAGTCGTCCTGCGCTTCCGGTGAATTGGGATCCCCGAGGTCGCGGTCTCCGAACTGAAGGTTGGTCCCGAGGCTATTGGCATCGGAGACCGCCAGCTCGACCTGCTCCGCGCCAAAATCCTCCACCAGCCGGCCGAGGATGTACTCCCCAGTGGTGTTGACCAGGTTGAGCACCAAAATGAGCATGGCGATGTACCAGAGATACTTGTGCTCTCTCAGCACACCAAAGGCCAGCTTCTCTCTCTCCTTGCGAGCCTTGCGCTCCCCCAACCAGGCCTCCAGAGATTGCTGGCCCACCCGTATCTGCTGTCGGCCCCAGACCTTGAGCGAGATGAGATTGGTGATGACGATGCATACGACCAAGATCACCGCTGCGATCAACAGCATTTCGTAGACGTTGACGAGCTCCAACAACCGGTCGGAAAAGTCCGCCCCCACAAAGGCGCCCAACATGCCGCCAAAACCGACCAGCGGAAAGAGGCGTTTACCAGCTTCGTTGCTGTAGACATCGTTGGCGTACGACCAGAACTGGGCCACCACCATGACACTGAAGATGCCCACCCAGACAAAGAACGCGTACCCCAAATAGGGAACCCCCAGCCGGCTCAGGATCCAGAAGGCGACCAGGCAGCCGACGAAGATGAAGGTCACGACCGTGATCAGCCGCGTCCGCTCGTAGCGTGAGACCAGCTTTGCATAGCCCTGGACGAGGAAATAGAGGAGAACGGCCATGACGGCCGACAAGTAGGCCTTGGCCTCGGCACCGCCCTGCTGGAGGATTAGCGCCTCGCGCACCGGCCGCATCAGATAGTAGGCAGCCAGCAACAGGAAGATGAGAAAGGCCATAGCGAGGGTAAGTCCACCCTCGCCGGCGCGCACCTCGGTAAAGATTCCGAGGAAGCGCTCGAGAATATTGCGCTGATCGCTCTTTTCGCTCACGCTGGCGATTGTAAGACAAATTCGCCCCAGCGGCCAACAGGCCTCGAAGAGCAACTTGCTGCTGCTAAACTCCGACTACAGTCGGAAGCCGTAAAAACCTTCAAGGGGCATCGAACATGGACAACGAGGGTGGACAGCAGAGCGAGACCGTCGTCGTCGACATCGCCGGTAAGGTGACGATCGGCTACGACGCCAAGATGCGTGACACCATCAACGAGGCGCGGCAGGCGGGCGCGAAAAATATCCTTCTCAACATGAGGGGTGTCACCAGGCTCGACTCCTCGGGTATCGGCGAGCTGGTGGCGGCACACGCCAGTGTCACCAACGCCGGCGGCCGACTGTTGCTGGTGGGGCTTCCCGCCAAGGTGGCCACGGTTCTCCAAATCACCAACCTGCTCGGAGTCCTCGAGCTCTTCGACGACATCGACGAGGCCATCGCCGCACTCGAGGTCGAATCGGACTAGAGAGGACGGCAAAATGAAACGACGCGACGCTCTCAAGCTCGGTACCGCTGCGGCGGCCGGTTTCGTGGCCCGGGGGGTGATGGCCGAGACACCCAAGGTCCTGCCCAAACTGCCGAGCAACCCCGCTACTCGCGAGGCGATGCCCACCCGCAACCTCGGGGCGACCGGCTTCCAGGTTGGGATCTTCAGCCTCGGCGGCCAGGCGGCGATCGAGCA
The DNA here is from genome assembly GCA_006227875.1 of Acidobacteriota bacterium. Lineage (GTDB taxonomy): Bacteria > Acidobacteriota > Thermoanaerobaculia > Multivoradales > JAHEKO01 > M0029. Next base: position 3,258 of record SBFI01000143.1, on the reverse strand, counting down.
GGCCGACAACTTCGATGCCGCGGTGCCGCTGATCGAGAGGGCTCTGGACATGGGTGTCAACTACGTCGACACCTCGGCCCGCTATGGCGGTACCGAGGAGCGGTGGAGCGAGCGTTACTTTGGTGAGGTCATGAAGGACCGGCGCTCGCAGGTCTTTCTCGCCACCAAAACCCACGACCGCACTCGAGACGGCTCGATGAAACTGCTCGAGCGCTCGCTGGATCTTTTGAAAACCGACCACATCGACCTGTGGCAGCTGCACGCCCTGTCGCGAATGGAGCAGGTCGAGCAGGCCTTTGCCCCGGGGGGTGCTATCGAGGCTCTGGTGGAGGCACGTGATCAAGGGATCGTCCGCTATCTCGGGATCTCGGGACACGCCGATCCGGATGTGTTGATAGAGGCCATCGAGCGGTTCCCCTTTGACACCATCCTTCTGGCGCTCAATGCCGCCGACCCGCACCACCTCAGCTTCAAGGCCAAGCTGCTGCCGCTGGCCGTGGAGCGGGAGATGGGGATCATCGGGATGAAGATCCCGGCCCGCGGGCTGATCCTCAAGTCGTGGAAGACGCCAAAGGATCCCAGCTCACGCTATGCCGAATCGGTACCCGGGACGCTCGACATGCGCGAGGCCATGCGATACGTGTTGTCGCTGCCGGTGAGCACCGTCATCGTTGGCTGCGACTCCATCGCCCAGCTCGAGGAAAACATCGAGATCGCGCGCTCTTTTACGCCGTTGAACGACACCCAGCTCGCGCAGCTAGAAGAACGGGCCGAGCCAGTCCATCGGCAGTCGCTGTTCTTTCGTCGTTGGCGAGCTTGACCAGCCTGCACGGTTCGGCGCCGTAACCGCTCTAATCCTTCCCTCTCTCCGGGACCGGGCCGCCCCGGTCTCCGGATAGAATTGCACCATCCAAGTTGAAGGGTTCGGCTACAGGCCAACTATCCATTCAGGAGGTCAACGTGATTCCATCGAGTCTCTCCCCTCGTCCTCTACCTCGCGCTCGACGGCCCTGGCTTTGGCTGTTGTTTCTGGTCGTTGCGGCGATCGTCGGCAGTCAGACTCCTCTACTGGGACAGGAATCGGAGCTCACAGCCGAAGAGACCACCCCACCGCCTCCAGAGAGCCCACCCGAGATACCGGCGGAGGAGCCGACCGGGATCACCATCACCGACGACATGGTGGCCGTGGCGCCGGTCGACGACCATGCCGATCTCGAGTTCATGAATCGAAAGATCACTCGGTTCCGTGCCGAGATCATGGGTCTTCCACCCTCGAGCCGTGTCGCCGACGCCGGCAATAGGATCCAGGAACGGGTCAAGGCCGGTGCCATCGACCGGGTGGGGACGCTCAGAGTCGGGGACTCGATTTTTGTCCTGGTGAACGATCGCCCGGTTCTGGTCATCACCAAGGGTGACCTCGACCAGGTAGCGGGCCAGACCCTCGAGGAACGTGCCATGGCGGCGGCCGGCAACCTCGAGAAGGCCCTGGCGGAGGTGACGGAGCTAAGCAGACCCAGGGAGCTGGCTATCAGCCTGGTCGCCTCCGTGATCGCCACTGCGCTGTACGTTCTTCTGTTGTGGGTTTTGCGGAAGCTGCGACAGGCCATCGAGCGACGCTTTGTGAAGGCGACGGGTACAAAGCTCCAGAAATCCGTCGCCGGTCGTATTGCCACCGCCAGAGAACAGCGTCGGAGGATCATCGATCTCTCTCGGCGTCTCGTCTCCCTGCTCTTTGTTGCGGTTGCGCTGGTGATCACCTACCTCTGGCTCACTTTTGTGCTGAGGAGATTTCCCTTTACCCGTCCCTGGGGCGAAGCGCTCGGCGATTTCCTACTCGCAACGGCTGCCTGGATGGGCAACGGCATAGTCGCAGCAATCCCGGGGCTGTTCATAGTCGTTGTCATCTTCGTGCTGACACGCACCGCCAGCAAGATAGTCGACATGGTGTTTGCGGCGGTCGAGGCCGGGCGGATCGATGTACCGGGGATCTATCCCGAGACCGCAGGGGTCACACGGCGTTTGGTGATCGCCGCGCTCTGGCTGTTGGCGATCGTCCTCGCCTATCCGCACATTCCCGGCAGCAACTCGATGGCCTTCAAGGGCTTGAGTGTCTTCGTGGGTGCCGTGCTTTCGCTGGGGTCGACCGGGGTGGTCAACCAGGCCATGAGCGGGCTGATGCTGACCTACTCGCGCGCCTTGAGGGTCGACGATTTTGTTCGGGTCGGGGACGTGGAGGGAACCGTCCTCGATGTGGGTATCTTGTCGACCAAAATCCGTACGATAGCCCGTGAGGAGGTGACTGTTCCCAACGCCGTGGTCATCTCCAAGGAGACCATCAATTTCACCCGCTTCTCCGATGAAGGTGTGGCGATCAACACCACCGTCACGATCGGCTACGACACACCCTGGCGCCAGGTGCAGGCACTGCTCGTCGAGGCCGCGGAGCGAACCCCGGGCTTGCGCGACGAGCCGGCTCCTTTTGTCCTGCAAACGGGACTGTCCGACTTCTATCCGGAGTACCGCCTGATGGCGGTCATCGATCAGCCCGAGACCCGGGGCCGGGTTCTCTCGACTCTCCACGCCAATATTCAGGATCTGTTCAACGAGTACGGCATCCAGATCATGTCGCCCCACTACCGGGAAGACCCGGAGGAGCCGCTGCTGGTACCCCCAGACCGTCGCAACCCACCTCCGGCCCCACCGGAAACTGCCGGCAGCTGAATCGAGGCGCTTCCTGAGAGCCAGCAGAAGTTGGATCGAGTATTGATGTATTTGCATATGTCTTTCCATCGATGGGGCTTGAAGAGCCTCGTGCTAAAATAGGCCTCGGGGAAATTGCCCGTTAGCGAGCGGGTTTCGTTTCGTGCCGGCATCCTCGCCAGCACGTCAAAGAAGGAGGACAATGGAAAATTCTTCGATTGTCCGTGTAGTGACCGTGGTCTGCCTACTCCTGGTGCCGGCCAGCGGTGCGGAATTGCTCGGCCAGAGCGCTCCCGAGTACGAGGTCCTCGACCTCACCGCATTGCTAAGCGCCGATGAGGGCGTAGCCTTCGACGTCAACGATCTCGGTGAGATCGTCATGAAGCTCGCGATCGACGGGGTGACCGACGGCTATCTGTGGTCGGACGCCAAAGGACTGCAGCTCCTGACCCACGACGGCTGGCACCACCTGCAACCAAGAGCGATCAACAACAACGGCACGGTGACCGGGTTGGGCTCTACCAAGGATCCCTGGGGTCTACCCGCGTTCGTGCGCAC
>SBFI01000264.1 GCA_006227875.1 Acidobacteriota bacterium | reverse complement strand
GAAAGAGATCCTCGGCACGCTCGAAAAGTGAGGTCGTGGTCGATCAGCCGACAAGCCTCTTGGCCTGCTGCCAGGCTGCTTCCAGAGCCTCGAGTGTCGCTTCCCCGATGCTCCGCCCCTGATCTCGAAAGGCTCCCTCCATGGCGGCAAAGCGGCGGCGGAACTTCTGATTGGCGCGCGCCAGGGCGGCCTCCGGGTCGACACCCAGGTGACGCGCCAGGTTGGCCAGTGTGAAGAGCAGGTCACCGAGCTCGTCGGTGACCGCATCGCTCGAGTCCTCCTCGGCTGCCAGCTCTTGCCGGAGCTCCTCGAGCTCCTCCTCGAGTTTTGCCAGCACCTCTACCGGCCCGGGCCAATCGAAGCCGACGCCGGCGGTCTTCTGTCCGATGCGGTAGGCGGCCAGCAGGGCGGGCAGGGAGGCGGGAACCCCGGCAAGCAGTGAAGTGTCGGGGTCGCCAGAATCGAGCTTGCGCCGCTCCCAGGCCTCGCGCACCGCACCACTGTCGGCCAGCTCTTCGTCCCCGAAGACATGCGGGTGACGGGCGATCATCTTCGACTCGGCTCCCTCGACGACCTCGGCAAATGTGAACGCCTGCTCCTCCTCGGCGAGAGAGACGGCAAAGACCATTTGGAACAGAAGGTCTCCCAACTCCACCTTGAGCTCCACCGGATCCTGCTCGTCGATGGCCCCCGCGACCTCGTGCGCCTCCTCCAGCAGATAGGCGCGGACGTCGGCGAGCGTCTGCTCACGGTCCCAGGGGCAGCCGTCGGGGCCCCGCAAGCGGGCTACCAGCTTCGAGAGGCGGTCGAGGTGGTCCTGTTGAGATTCCACAAATCTGCCCTTTTTTCCTTATATTTCCGTTTCCGGCGCTGTGGACTACTTGCTACCATAGCGCGACGTCTTTTGGTAGACAAAGATAGGGAGAAGTGCGACCTGTGAGCGAGAAGGAGATCAAGGTCACGGACAAGCGGATGTTCACCGCCGACGGTGAGCTGCGTGAGGAATTTCAGCAGGAAGAAGAGGGACAAGAGCCGGAGCGCGGCGCAGTGGAAAAGGAGCCGGTGGAGGAGCCGCAACCCAGACCCACACCGCCGCCGGAATCCTCACCGGGCTCCGAGCCCACAGAAGCCCCGGCAGGACGGCCGGAGCCGTCCTTCTTCGACCTGGTGAGCATCATCGCCGAGCCTATTTCGCTCTATCTCGGAGACGCCACTCTCCCCGACGGAGAGACGATGGAAAACCTGGAGATAGCGCGTTTGTACATCGATCTTCTCGAGGTTCTACGGCAGAAGTCCGCCGGCAACCTCAATCCCGAGGAAGAAAAGTTCCTGGACGAGCTGCTTTACCGTATCCGCATGCGGTATGTCCAGAAACGCGGCTAGCTCTTGATGGCTTTTGGAGGCAGCCTCCTGCGGTTCCGGGCACCCAGATTCGACTCGAAGCGCTCTCTCTCGAGGGCCGCTTCGCCGTTCCACCGCGTGCCCTGGGTGGTTGGATCGTTGGTGCTCGTCATCCTGGTTTCAGCACCTAGCCCGGGACAGGAGGCGCCCACGGCCGACTCGATGGTGCTGACATCCCCGGTTCTCAGAACACTGGCACGGCTGCAGGAGGATTGGCTCGATTGGCTCACCGCCTTCTACCGCGGAGATCAGGAGCGTGCGGATGCAGCGCTGTCGAGCCTGATGGCGAACAGCCAAGAGCTGGGTATGGAGGCGCTTCCAAACCTGAGCCTGGGTGCCGCCGCAAGCGCTGTCCGCTTTGCCCGTGAGGGTGACTTCGAAAAGGCGCATTGGGGCGTCGAGGCCGCTGAGATGCTCGACCCCGGTCGTCCCGAGGTGGCATTCGCCGCCGCCCGCGTCGCTTCCCTCGAGGGTGCCCCGTTCACCGCGTTGCAGAACTGGGGCACCGGTCTCCTCCGCTCGTTCAGAATGCCGCTCGAGCAGTCGCTGTGGGGCAACAATCTGTTGGTGTGGCTCCTGGGCGTACTGTTGCTCACCGGCGGTGCATTCGTGGCACTGGAGATGGCAACCCGGGGCGTCTTCCTCTTTGGCGACCTGCTCAAGCTCTTCTCGCGTTACATGCCGCGGATAGCGGCGTTTGGCTTTGTTCTTCTGTTCCTGCTCTGGCCTCTCGCTCTTCCCTCGGGTCTCCTGTGGCTGCTGATCTATTGGTCGATTCTGCTGTGGAACTATGCCGGCGCCAGCGAACGGATTCTGCTTCTCCTCATCTGGATCTTTCTGGTGGCCTCGCCCCTCGCGATCGAGCAGCAACGGCGAAAGCTCGAAATCCGCACCACGCCGCCTCTGGTCACCATGGACAGCCTCATCGCCGGTCGCCTGGATGGTGATCTCATCGCCGACATGGACGAATTGCGGGTAACGCTGCCGGAGAGTGTCCCGCTCATCCACCTTCTGGGCGATCTCCAGCTGCGACTCGGACAGTGGGAGACGGCCGAGACGCTCTATCAGGGTGTCCTCGGCCAGGAGGCACAAAACCGGTCGGCTCTCAATGACACCGGGGTATCGTTCTACGAGCGGGGGGAGTTCGAGCGGGCGATCGATTACTTTCGCCGTGCCAGTGACATCCAGCCACCCCACGCCGCCCCTCACTTCAATCTGAGCCAGGTCTATTCCGATACCTATTCGTTCAGCTCGGCCGGGCACGAGTTGGAGAAGGCCCAGGCCCTGGACAACGCCTCTGTTGGGAAGTGGATCCAGGGGTCGACGCTGGAGCGCGTTGTAAGTCTGGATGGCGGCATCTCCAGGGCGCGTGAGATCGAAGACGAGCTTCTCGTCGCCTGGGGTGCGGAGGGTCTGGTCGACAGCTGGCTCAACCACTGGCGTCTGCCGCTGGTCCTGCCGTTGATTGCTGTCTTTGCGATCATCTCCGTCGTCTTTCGATTTGTCGCCCACCCCCGCTGGCGCCGGTCGGTGCGCTCGGCGGAGGGCGATCGGGGGCTGTGGGCGATTGCCCTACGCCTGATTCCGGGTTTTACCGAGGCCGAGATGGGGTATTGGGTCCAGGCCTATGTGGGCCTCTTCATTCCAATTGCCCTGGTGACGCTGCCGTTGGTCGAGCATCTCGGCTATCGGATTCCGTGGATCTTTGGAGCCGGTGGTCTTGGTGCCTGGCTGATTTCCAGCGTCGGTCTGGCGATCTATTTCACCTACCGGTTGATCTTCCGCTAGAGATGAGATGACCTACGAAGGCGCCATCCACGATCGCGAGCTCGCCGACGCCCTGCTGGCGGTCGGCCGCGACAGGAGAACCGGAATCCTGACGGTTCAGGGCGAGGAGGAGATCATCGGGGTCTCGTTCCTGAGTGGCGAAGTGGTTTCCGCCGATGCGCTCAATCAGTCGCTCGAGGAGGGATTGGGAGAGGTCCTGGCAAGCCGCGATCTGGTCCGGCCGGAGGATTTTGCGACTCTTGCCGCCGAGCATCAGGCCGGAGGTGGTCGGGTGGTGGATCTGCTGGTCGAAAGGAGCTACCTCACTCGCGAAGAGCTCCTCGGGGCGCTCCGCTTCCACACCTACCGGCTATGCCGTCAGGTTCTGCATTGGCGCACGGGTGAATTCAAGTTCTACCGCGGTGATGAAGTCTCCTTCGAGGATGGCATCGTGCCCATCTCGGTCGAGGAGCTCATCATCAAGGCGGCGCAGGATCTGGGGACCCAGGGCCCCCTTTCGGGCAGAATTCCCTCGCTGGAGACGATCTATAGTCGATTGGATGGGGGCGGTGGGTCCGCGGTGTCTGCTGACAGCCTGCCGCCCGAGCTGGTGACCGACCTCGGCAACGAAGTCCTGCAGCTGATGGAGAAGATCGACGGCCGGCGGACCGTGCTCGAGGTGCAGCAAGAGGCCGGGATCGAGAAGCACAAGGCGTTGCTGATGGTCTACCGGCTGGAAGAGGCCGGGCAGATCCAATCGGAAGAGGC
>SBFI01000227.1 GCA_006227875.1 Acidobacteriota bacterium | reverse complement strand
TCGACGTGAAACACGGTTCCACGCCCGACCTGACTCCGCACCGTGATGTCACCTTCGGACAATCGCGCCAGCTCCCGGGCCAGGGACAGTCCGAGACCTGTCCCCTCGTGCTCGCGGGACAGCGAGCTGTCGACCTGATGAAAGCGCTCGAAGATCTGCTCGAGCTGGTCTTCGGGGATACCGGGTCCGGTGTCTTGTACTTCGAAGGTCACTTTGCCATCCGCCGAGCCGGCCCGGATCGTGATTCGTCCCCCTTTGGGAGTGAACTTGACCGCGTTCGAGATCAGGTTGGCGGCAATCATCTCCACTTTGTCGTAGTCGAAGGGGAACTCCTCCAGCTCCTCGAGACCCTTTGCCTCCAGCAAAACGCCTTTTCTCGCGGCGTGGGGCGCGCTGGCAGCCACCAGCTCGTTGAGAAGCTCGCTCAGATCTCCCACGGTCGGCTCGAAGGCCAGCCGACCGGCCTCCAGCTTGGCGACATCGAGCAGCGCGTTGACCTGCCGCAACAGACGTCGAGCATTGGTCTGCATCGCCTCCAGCAGCTGGGCCCGACGCGGGCTCAAACCTTCCGCTTGGAGCGTCTCCATGGGACCAAAGAGCAGGGTCAACGGTGTGCGCAGCTCATGACTAACATTGGCGAAGAATCGCATCTTCGCCTCGTCGAGCTGTTTGAGGTCCTCGTTGACCTTTTCCAACTGGAGTCGCAGGGCGAGATCCCGGCGACGGTGGCGATCGCTCATCTCGGTGGCCAGCGAGGTAAAGGCACTGGTACCAAGCAGGAAGAAGGTGGGTGTGAGCATGTCGAACGACGGTCCGTGGAAGATGAGATTCAGGCCCAAATAGCCGAGCATGAGCAGACCGCAGAAAGTGACGGTGACCGACGGTCGCCAGGGCAGAAAAAGCCCAAGGCCAAAGAGCACCATCAGATTGCCGATGTAGTAATTGCTGCTAAAACCGCCCAGAAAGACGGTCATGGAGGAGATGCCAAGCGAGGCAACAACAAACAACATCACTGACAGCGGCACCATGAACCGCCGCCCCCACTCGGTATACGAGACCCAGAGCGTGAGAAGTGCCCACGCCAGGGCGACACCGCGAATCAGCAGAAACTTGGTCGAATGCTCGGGAGCGACAAAGAGATCCAGTATCCAGAAAGCGCCATACGCCAAGGAGCCAATGACAAGAATCGCCCTAAAGCGCTCGGTCAGCAGCTGCCGGGTCTCCGCCGCGTAGACCTCGTCGAAGCCCAAGGGGACCTCTTCGACGCTCGGCAATATGCCCGTCTTGGTCGTCATGACAGCCTCATTACCCCGCTCGCCCTCCCGTGCTTCGATTTCGCTTATTTTACAGTCACTTATGGGTGGTCTGGATGTGACCTGTGACACACTAAACAGGCCCGGAACACTTGACCTCGTCGGTGCCAACCGGCAACATCCTCAGTGATTGCTGTAGAGTGTGTCGCCTTGGGAGCCCAGGCACTGGAGATGAGCGATTCTCGTCAGTTTCAGCTACACCGCCCCGGGGCCGTGCACTCCGAGCTGCTTGGCAGCACCGAGGGTCTCCAGTTTCGTCCCAAGAGGCTGGCTACCGACAGGCTCACCTTCGATGTCACCTGCCGGTTCAGTGTGGACGGTCAGGATTTGGGGCCGCTCCGGGTGCTCAACATCTCTCCCACCGGAATTGCCATCGAGCCACCGGGAGAACTGGTGCTCACCCCGGGAACTTCGCTCGAAGATCTACGCATCACCTACCGCGACTCGGCCGTCTGGGAGGGAAGCGCTGTCGCCATCTATCAGGTGGAGGGCCCCCGCTCTCGTGTCGGCCTCCGCTTCACCAACCGGTTGTTCGACCTCCAGCTCCTCGAGCTCCGGGATGGCCTGATCGAGAACCGTCTCGAATCGAGTCTGGAGCTCCAGCGCCGATACGCCGAGATACTGCCGCCGGAGTGGCGCGCCTCGGTCACCTCGTTGCGACTCCTGCTGGAAGGGGTCAAGGAGATGCTGGAGGAGACCGAGCGAAACCTGCGCAGCACTCCTACGCTTCAGGCGCTCGACGAGCGCGAGCTCTTCGAGGAGATCTTCGAAAAGTGGGGTAAGCGGTTTCACGACCAACTCGACAAGCTCTGGGTGCAGTCGGCCGAGCTTGGAGACGAAGCGATCGAGCTGGCCCGCAGCTTTGCTACCCGTGCGCTTCTGCCCCTGGTCTATTCCAGCCCGATGTATCGGCGAGCCTATGAAAAGCCGCTGGGCTACGCCGGCGACTATCAGCTGATGACCTATTACTTCACCGAGACATTCTCCGGCGACACCCTCTACGACAGGTTTCTCCACTTCACCGGCCAGAACTATCCCCACAGCCACGCCATTCGCGCCCGCGAGCGGCTGACTCGAGAGGCCGTCCGCGAGGTGATCGCCAGGGGGAAGCCAGCAAGAGTGGTGTCGCTCGCCTGCGGGCCGGCGATAGAGCTGCAACGCTTGCTGCGTGAGGCCGACGAGATCAAGGAGCCTCTGGAGCTCATCCTCATCGACCAAGACGAGCAGACCATGCACTACAGTCACGACGCCGTGAGCCGCGAGATCGTCTCCCGCCATCAGGAGCGACAGGGGCTGATTCAGCTCAACTGTCTCCACCTTTCGATCCGCCAGATCATCAAACCGAAGGACGAGACCGAGAAGCACTTTGTGGAAAGCGTTCTCAAGGACGTGGATCTCATCTACTCGGTGGGGCTCTACGACTACCTGCCCGAGACCGTGGCCCGGGGCCTGACGACAAAGCTCTACTCCATGTTGGTGCCCGGCGGCAGATTGCTGATCGGCAATTTTCGCCTCTGCCCCGTCTCTGCCTGGATGGGGGAATTCGTCCTTTCATGGCACCTGGTCTACCGCACACCGGAGGCGATGCTGGGACTGACGACACGACTCTCACCCGAGCCGGCGAAGAACGAAGTCGTGCTCGACGACACCGAGCTCTGTATGTTCCTCGATGTCGTCCGCCCATCCGAGTAGCTGGCGTTAGCCGACGTGAAGACAGCCGACCTCTTCGATGACGAGGGTGTCTAGCGATGAGGCTCTCGTGGAGATGGCGGCCGATGCTGGTCGTCACAGCGCTCTTGGTCGTTCTGGGGGCTACTCACTCCTCGGCGGTCGACGTTCCTCGGCTCGAGGTCGAGGCGCCACCGGAGCTCAATGCGTTGGCCGAGCGTATCCACGGCCAGAACCCACGTCGGCTCGAGGCCACGATGGAGCTGCTCGGCCTTGCCAAGCCTGGACCACCGATCCGCGTCATCCTCGCCGGCGAGGACTCGTCTGTTGCCCAGGGCACGCCCTCCTGGGTCTCGGGCTTTGCCTACGGCAACCTCGGTGTCGTCGTCCTCTTTCCGGATCGGACACCGGCTTATCCGGATTCCTCTTTCGATGAGCTCCTCTATCACGAGCTGAGCCACGTGCTCGCGGCGCGGGCCGCCGCCGGCCACGCCCTCCCCCGTTGGTTCAACGAGGGTCTGGCCATGTATATCGGCCGTTCGTGGAATCTGGAGGACCGCTCGCGGATGACCTGGGCGCTGCTGGTCGACCGCCGGGTCTCGCTGGCGTCTCTCGATGAGAGCTTTGCCGGCGACCGGGGAGAGATGCGGCGCGCCTATGCCATATCCGGCGCTTTTGTCCGCGACCTCTACCATCGGTTCGGACCCAAGGTCGGTGCACAGATCCTGTCCGACCTCGCCCTGGGGCTCCCCTTCGAGGAGGCCTTCTACCGGCGCACCGGCATCGACTTCGCGCGCGCCGAGGAGCGGTTCTGGCGCAGCCACTCGATCTGGTACCGCTGGGTTCCGGTGCTCACCAGCTCAGCCACCCTGTGGATGGTAATCACCATCCTGTCGCTGTTTGCGGTCAAGCGCCGCCGCGACCGAACCGCCGAGATCAAACGGCAGTGGGAAGA
>SBFI01000362.1 GCA_006227875.1 Acidobacteriota bacterium | reverse complement strand
TCACACCCGATCCTCACCCTTGTTTTTTTCGGTCGTGGGGTCCCCCTGGAGTGTGGAATTTTTCACCACCCCCGCGCTCCTTGCTGTGAAAGAATCCACACTCGATGTGGGTATTATGCCACATCGCTGCGGAATATTCCACACCCTCTTGGGGCAATCACACAGGGCCCCGGCTCGAGCTTTCTTGTGCGGTTTCTAGCCGGTCATCGACCTGGAAGAGGAGTGGGTCAGGCCGCGAGCCGAGGCCAGCAGTCGATCGATCTCGTCGCGCAGGGTATCCACGTGGTAGGGCTTGGTCAGAAACCTCGCGGTTTCGTCGAGGGAGCCGAGCCCCGCTTCCTCGGGACTCCGATAGACACAGGACTCGAAAAGAACAGGAATCCTTGGGGAGTGGCTCTCACAGAAGGACTTGAGGTCGTGCCAGTTGAGATCGACAGGAATGACGTTGACGATCAGGGCATCCGGCGGATCGGTGCGCAGTTTGCCGACCGCCTGATCGAAGCTGTGGGCCTCCTCGATCTCCACCTCGTCGGGGGCGAGGTGTCGAACCACCATCTGTAGGAGCCTGCTCCCATCCAGGACCAATAGACGCATTGCTGGCTCCCTCCTGGCGGAGAACCGTGCAAGCCACGTTCCAGGGTCAGGGCTGTCGAAACCCTCGACGGCGGCGATTGGGAGCTGGCTACAGCTCGGCGGTCCAGCCCTGGAGGATGTGCATATAGTTGGCCCGCTCGTAGGCCGCGGGATCGGGGCTGCGGGCCAGGTTCATGGAACCGCGCATCTGGTCGAGCGATTCGTATTCGTGCTCGACCAGCCACTCTTCGACCCGCCGTCGGATTCCGGTCAGATACTCGGGGCCGCGGCGGAACAGGGCGGAGACCAGCTGCACCGCATGGGCCCCGGTCATCACCGATTTGATGGCGTCGAGACCGCTGTGGACCCCGCCGGTGACCGCCAGCGAGGTGTCCACGCTCGCCGAGAGCACCGCCAACCAGCGCAGCCTGAGCAGCAGCTCGGAGGAGTCGGAGAGGTGGAGGGTGCGCTCTACCTCCAGCTCATCGACGTCGATGTCGGCCTGGTAGAAGCGGTTGAAAATCACCAGACCGTCGGCACCGGCTGCCACCAGCTGCTTGGCGAAGTTGGCCAGAGCGCTGTAAAAGGGTGACAGCTTGACCGCGATCGGGATCCCGATCCGCTTGCGCACCTCCGCCACCACCTCGATGGTCCGCTTCTCCAGCTCGGCGCCGCTCTCTTCGGGGTCGGTAGCCAGCTGGTAGACGTTGAGCTCCAGCGCGTGGGCCCCGGCCTGCTCGATCTGCTCGGCGTAGTCGAGCCACCGACCCGTGGTCGTGCCGTTGAGCGAGCCGATCACCGGCACGCTCACCGCCTCCCGGATCCGCTGCACCTGCTCGAGATACTCATCCGGTCCCAGGGCCAGGGTGTCGGGCTCGGGGAAATAGGAGAGCGCCTCGGCAAAGGAGTCGGCCGGGCCATCGAGCGAGGCGGCGGTGGCCACCTGCTCGTGGACGATCTGCTCCTCGAAGAGCGAGTTCATCACGATAGCGGCGGCCCCCCCGTCTTCGAGCCGGCGCACGGTGTCCATGTCTTCCACCATGGGCGAGGCCCCGGGCATAAAGGGGTGGGGAAGATCCAGACCGAGGTACTTTGTAGACAGATCCATGGCGACGTCTCCTCAGGCTACTCCTACGACGGGTTGGTGTCGGGCTCCTCGGGGATATCCGGCTCGGGGATGGTGATGCCGGCCAGCTGCTGGTAGACGGCAAACCGCTGCTCGGCCCGCCGCTGGGCCTCGGTGAGCAGGGTCCGGTATCGCTGCGGGTCGATCTTCTCGACCATCCGGAAGCGAGCCTCGAGCTGCATGAACTCCCGCACCTTGAGCTTGGGAGGCCGCGAGTCGATCTTGAGCGGCGGCTCGCCCTCGCCCGAGCGGCGCGGGTCGTAACGGTAGAGCGGCCAGGATCCCGAGCCCACCAGCTTCTTCTGCTGCTCGACGTTCTGCGACAGATCGTAGCCGTGGGCGATACAGGGGCTGTAGGCGATGATCAACGAGGGGCCGGGGTAGGCCTCGGCCTCCTTGAAGGCCTGGACCGTCTGGTTCATGTTGGCGCCAAAGGCAATTTGAGCCACATAGACCCGGCGGTGACTCATGGCCTCGAGCCCGAGGTCCTTCTTTGGGACCTCCTTGCCGGCGGAAGCAAACTTGGCCGCGGCCCCCAGCGGTGTGGCCTTCGAGGCCTGACCGCCGGTGTTGGAGTAGACCTCGGTGTCCAGCACCAGGATGTTGATGTTGCGGTCCAGGGTCAACACGTGGTCGAGACCGCCATAGCCGATGTCGTAGGCCCAGCCGTCGCCACCCACCAACCAGACGCTCTTTTCGACCAGGTAGTCGGCGACCGTCTCCAGCCGGCGGGCGCTGTCGTCTTTGATCGCGGCAAGCTTCTGGCGCAGGGCTTCGACCCGCTCGCGCTGGGCGGCGATCCCCGCCTCGCTCGACTGGTCGGCTTCGAGGATCTCTCCCACCAGCCCGTTGCCCAGCTCTCCATTCAAAGCGGCAAGCAGGTGCCGCGCCCGTCCGGTGAGGTTGTCCACCGCCAGCCGGAAACCGAGGCCAAACTCGGCGTTGTCCTCGAACAACGAGTTGGACCAGGCCGGACCGCGGCCGTCGGCGTTTGTGGTGTAGGGGGTGGTCGGCAGATTTCCGCCGTAGATCGACGAGCAACCGGTGGCGTTGGCGATCAGCAGCCGGTCGCCAAAGAGCTGGGTGAGCAGCTTGACATAGGGTGTCTCGCCACACCCGGCGCAAGCGCCCGAGTACTCGAAAAGGGGCTCCAGCCACTGTGAGCCCTTGGCGTCGAAGCGGTGCACCCGGCTGCGATCGAGCTCGGGGATGTCGAGAAAGAAGCGATAGTTCTCCCGCTCGCGCTCTCGCACCGGCAGCTGCGGTTCCATGTTGATCGCCTTGCGGCGTGGGTTGGCCTTGTTCTTGGCCGGGCAGATCTCGACACAGAGGCTGCAGCCGGTGCAGTCCTCGGGAGCCACCTGGATGGTGTACTTGAGACCCTTGAAGTCGGAGGTGCGGTAGTCGACCGAGAGAAACGAATCCGGCGCCCCGGCCAGGTCGCTCTCCTCGTAGACCTTGGCGCGGATGGCGGCGTGCGGGCAGACCAGCGAGCACTGGTTGCACTGGATACAGACATCCTCGTCCCAGAGCGGGATCTCGAGCGCGATGTTCCGCTTCTCCCACTGGGTGGTGGCCACCGGCCAGGTACCGTCGACCGGGAAGGCGCTGACCGGCAACAGGTCTCCCTTGTTGGCCATCATCACGGCGGTCACCTTCTGCACGAAGTCGGGAGCCTCTTCGGCGACGATCGGCGGCCGGTGCCGCTCGGAGCTCGCCTTCTTTGGCACCTCCACCTGTTGCAGATGGCTGCGGGCCTCGTCGACGGCGGCAAAGTTCTTGTCCACCAGCACCTGACCCTTCTTGCCGTAGGTCTTCTGGATCGCGTCCTTGATGTTGGCGATGGCGTCGTCGGCCGGCAGCACGTCGGCCAAGGCGAAGAAGCAGGTCTGCATGATGGTGTTGATGCGGCCGCCCATCCCGGTCTCGCGCGCCACCTTGTAGCCGTCGATCACCCAGAGCTGGAGCTGCTTGTCGATGATCTCGTCCTGTATCTCCCGCGGCAGGTGATCCCAGACCTCATCGGGACCATAGGGGGCGTTGAGCAGAAAGATGGCCCCCGGGGCGGCGCAGTCGAGGATCTCGAAGCGATCCAGAAACTGGAACTGGTGGCAGGCCACAAAGTTGGCCTTCTGAACGAGGTAGGTCGAGCGGATCGGTCCCTCGCCAAAGCGCAAATGCGAGATGGTCACCGCCCCCGCCTTCTTGGAGTCGTAGACGAAGTACCCTTGAGCGCAGTG
>SBFI01000108.1 GCA_006227875.1 Acidobacteriota bacterium | reverse complement strand
ATCCAGTACTGGTCGACCGAGAGCCATGATCGGTAAGACGATCTCTCACTACAGGATTCTCCGCATGCTGGGCGAGGGCGGCATGGGCCAGGTCTACGAGGCCGAGGACACCCAGCTCAAGCGCAAAGTGGCCATCAAGATCCTGGCGCCCGAAGTGGCTTCCGACCCGCAGCGTCTGCAGCGCTTCGAGCGAGAGGCGCGGGCGGTCGCAGCCCTGAACCACCCCAACATCCTGGGCATCCACGACTTTGGATCCAGCGCCGAGACGTATTTTGCCGTCATGGAGCTCCTCGAAGGAAAAACGCTCCGCGAGTGGCTGTCCGATGGACCGCTCCCCCGACGCAAGGCGGCCGACCTTGCTCTACAGATCGCCCGTGGCCTCGCCGCGGCCCACAATAAGGACATCATTCACCGAGATCTGAAGCCGGAGAATCTGTTCCTGACGCTCGACGGGCAGATCAAGATTCTCGACTTCGGACTGGCCAAGTTCCAGGAGGAATCGCCGGCCGATTTCGAAGCCGAGACGGCGGCTCTGAGTGAGGTCGGACAACTCCTGGGCACCATCGCGTACATGTCGCCCGAGCAGGTGAGAGGCGAGTCGGTGGATGCACGCTCAGATATCTTCTCCTTCGGCGGGGTCTTCTACGAGATGCTAACCGGCCAGCCCGCCTTCCGGGGCGGCTCGGCGGTGGAGACGATGAACGCCATCTTGACCAGCGACCCCCCGGAGATTGAAAAAGGTTCTCTGGCCGATGACGTCGACCGAATGCTCCGCCACTGTCTGGAGAAGAACCCACTCGAGCGCTACCAGTCAATCCGTGACCTCTCCTTCGACTTGGAGGCCCTTGCCGTGCGATCGGGCGAGCCGAGGATGGCATTGCTTGCTGCCGGGCGCCGAGGGCGCTGGAGGTGGGCCGCCATCACCGCCGCTCTGGTCATTGTCTCGTTTTTCACGGGAGCCATCGTAGATCGAGCGATCGTCAAGCCCGGTCCCACACCAGGCCAGCTCACCTTTGCCGCTCTCACCCACTCGGGACGCGACCGATCGCCAACGGCCTCGCCCGACGGACGCATGGTCGCCTTCGCCTCGGATCGGGATGGAACGTCGAGAATCTGGCTGAAGCAGCTCTCCGGCGGTGGCGAGGCGCCGCTGACCGAGGGGCGCGACGACTTTCCTCGCTTCTCACCGGACGGCTCCCACATTCTCTTCACCCGCAACGAGGGCGGAACGTCCAACCTGTACCGGGTGCCCCTGGTGGGAGGCTCGTCCCGCAAGCTGGTCGAGGACGCGGCCTTCGGGGACTGGTCGCCGGACGGAAGTCGGATTGCCTTTGTGCGCTGGGTGGTCGACGGCGAGCAGCTCGATTCTGTCGTTGCCATTGCATCGCCCACCGGAGCCCAGTCTCGGGAAGTCGCTCGCTTCGACGGTTGGGCTCTTGCCCATCCCCGGTGGGCGCCCGACGGGCGGATGATTGCTTTGACCCCGGTCCTCGACCGGCAACAGCCGGTCCTCCGACCGTCGATCTTCCTGGCAGAAGTAGATGGCTCCGCACCGCGGGTGATAAGAGCACCGGGCTCTCTGCGGACGATCTCCTCCGTCGCCTGGCCTCTCCCCGATCAGCTGATCTACATCCAGTCAGCGTCGGTGGTGCAGCAGGCGGGAAGTTCCGCGCAGATCATCTGGCAGGAGGCGTTCGATGGCAGAGTGTTGGCAACTCGGTGGAGTCCCAGCAGCGGCGCCGTCCTCGATCTCCTCGGCCCCACCGGTATGGTGTTCGATACGCGCTCGCCACGCGAAAACCTACGTGAGTTCTCGATCGAGGAAGGAGAGTCGGATGCGGCTAGGTGGCTGAGCCGCGGGAGCAGTACGGATCGCCAGCCGGTCTACTCGCCCGATGGCGAATGGGTCGCCTTCTCGTCGAACCGCGGAGGCAATCTAGACCTCTGGGCAGTGTCGACGTCGACCGGAGAGCTGCGTCGCCTGACCGAACATCCAGCAGATGACTGGGATCCAGCCTTCATCGACGGTGGCAGGAGGATCATGTGGAGCACAAATCGCACCGGACACTTCGAGTGCTGGGTGGCTGACTTCGGCGGCGGCAACGCGCGGCAGTTGACCAACGACGGCGTGGACGCCGAGAACCCGACGGCGGCGCAGGGCGGTAACTGGGTCGTTTACGTCTCGACGAATCCCGCCCAGCCCGGAATCTGGAAGATTCGGCTCGACGCAACCGACGCGACTCTCCTGTTGGCCGGAAGGCTCAACTTACCGGAGGTCTCACCCGACGGCCAGTACGCCCTCTACAGCCTGAACCTCGGCCCGACGTTGACAGCTGTCAGGGTCTTGCAGGTTGAGGACGGCGTCGATGTTCCGTTCGAGATTCTCATCGAGCGGCACCCGGGTGCAACCGGCTCGCTCGGTCGTGCCCGCTGGATGCCCGACGGTCAGGCGATTGCCTTTATCGGGCAGGATTCGAAAGGGTTGACTGGCGTCTTCGCCCAGGATTTCGCCCCCGGTCGTGACACCTCTGCCAGCCGCCGCCCCGTGGCCAGTTTCGATCCCCAGGTGGCTGCCGAGTCTTTCGGCATCTCTCCGGACGCCACGCGGATCGTCATAGCCGGTTGGGAACAGCTCTTCAGCATCTCGCGGGCCGACGGTCTGCGGTAGTCGCCGCACTCGCTGCCCTGCCTTCGTACCTTCGCTCTATCGCTGTGTGAAAAGGCCCCCTTGCCGCCCTTGGGTTCCAGTGGCCTCGCCGGCTTAGGCCTTCGTAGACTCATCCTCATTGCAGACCTCGACGGCCGGTTTCCACCAGGCCACGCCCTCTGAGAACTCTTCACCTTCGTGGGTGCAGGTCGAGGCCACGTGGTCCTTGCCGTAGATGGGCTTGCCTTTGTGTGCCGGGGCGTAGAGAGGATAGACGTTACCGCAGGTGAGACAAAAACGACCCACCGCCTTGCCCCGTCGTTCGGCCGGCAGACCGCTTGCGGGTGCCACGCGAGGAGCACGGTAGACCATGGCGATAGCTCCTAGCTTGGTAGGAGGTCGGCGCGGGAGAAGAAGAAGTCGGTCTCTATGGCCGCGTTCTCCGGCGAATCGCTGCCGTGGATGGCGTTGCGCTCGATGGAGGTACCGTAGAGGGCTCTGATGGTGCCGGCAGCCGCCTCCTCGGGGTTGGTCGCCCCCATGACCCGCCGTAGGTGAGCCACCGCATCCTCACGCTCGAGCGCCGCGGCGATGACCGGCGCCTCGGTCATGTAGGCGACGAGGTCGTCGTAGAAGGGGCGCTCCTTGTGGACCTCGTAGAACGAGCGCGCCTGTGCCTCGCTCAGATGGATACGGCGGAGCGCCAGGATTTGAAAACCCTCCTGCTCGAGATGAGCGAGGATCTTGCCGGCGTTGCCGGCGGCCATGCTGTCGGGTTTGATGATGGTCAGGGTTTGTTCCATTTCATTTGCTCCAAGCTATCGGCCGGCGGGCACCGCGTGCCGAAGGCGCGTGGTCGGGCTGGCCGCTTCGTCATGTGAGTGGCTCCAGGTCGCCTTCGGCATCAGTCAGGACAAAAGACATGCCGATGGTCTCCACCTCTCCCTCCGGGCCCAGCAGCACCGCCGAGCCGGCCGGCAGACCGATTCCCCACTCCACCCCCGGCCAATCCATCAGCTCGCGTAGGCGCCGATCGAATGCGGGGTCGAAGTTGGGCTCGACAACACCATTGGGTAACCAGCCCAGCCCGTCCACAGAGCCGCGGGTCATGAGACTCCTGGCGGCCAGACCCAGGGCCTGGGCCGCGGCCGCGATGGCGATCACTGCTCCACCGTCTGCCAGCTTGCGGCGGAGAGCCCGGGTGTCTCTCGCATCGCCTCGAGGATGAAGTCGGTGACCCCGCCTCCCAGGTAGACACCCGAGACCGCCTCGATCCTCTCGATATTCTTTGCCCGCCGGGCGTCCCGTCGCCGGTAGATCGGCACCACCTTTACTTCGCGCTCGAGGTCCTCCGCCATATAGGTGGCGAAATGGTCGCTGTACTCGGTCGAGCCACTGGCAACCGGGAGAAAACCAAGAGCCCCCGGTGGCAGCTTCTCTACCCAGCCCTGATCCGCCTCGCGGGTCTCACCAAAGGTGAATTCGCCGCCGCCGATCAGTACCAGCCAACCATCGCCCGGGGGGCGCTGGAAGATCATGCTCCTCTAAGTCCCCATAGCCGCGGCCATGGTGGAACCGATCTCGGCCGGGGATTCGGCGACGTGGATGCCGGCCGCCTCGAGCGCCTTGATCTTCTCCTTTGCCGTCCCCTTGCCACCCGAAATGATGGCACCTGCATGACCCATGCGGCGTCCGGGGGGTGCCGTACGCCCGGCAATAAAGCCGACCACCGGCCGATCGTAGTTCTGCTCGATCCAGGCGGCCGCCTCTTCCTCGGCGCTGCCGCCGATCTCGCCGATCAGGATCACACCCTCGGTCTCCGGGTCGGCCGCAAAGGCGGTCAGCACATCGATGAAGTTGGTTCCGGGAAGCGGGTCGCCGCCGATACCGATACAGGTCGACTGCCCCATTCCCAGGTTGGTCACCTGCCAGACCGCTTCGTAGGTCAGGGTGCCCGAGCGGCTGACGATGCCGATCTTGCCCGGCGCATGGATGTGTCCGGGCATGATTCCTATCTTTGCCATCCCCGGCGAGATGATGCCGGGGCAGTTGGGTCCGATGAGTCGGGTCGGGTGGTCGCGCAAGAATGCGCGCACCTTGAGCATGTCGGCCACCGGGATCCCCTCGGTGATAGCGACCACGAGCTCGACGCCGGCCCCCGCCGCTTCCATGATGGCATCGGCGGCAAACGGCGGCGGCACGAAGATCATCGAGGCGTTGCAACCGGTTTCTTTTCGCGCCTCGGCCACCGAATCGAAGACCGGAATCCCCTCGACCGACTGTCCCCCCTTGCCGGGGGTCACACCTGCCACCACATTGGTGCCGTACTCGCGGCAACCGAGAGCGTGGAACTGACCCTCTTTGCCGGTGATGCCTTGGACGACCAGACGGGTATCGTTGCCCACCCAGATAGCCATCTATGCCACTCCTTTCACCGCGGCGACGATCTTCTCGGCCGCGTCCGCCATCTGATCCGCGACGATGAACTCGAAGTCGGCCTCCTCCAGGATCTGTCGACCCCGCTCCACGTTGGTGCCTTCGAGACGCACCACCACCGGCATGTCGATTCCACCCAGCTCCTCGAG
>SBFI01000208.1 GCA_006227875.1 Acidobacteriota bacterium | reverse complement strand
ACTCGACCAAAGTGACTTTGGCCGTCTGCTCACCCAGTGTGGGATTGTCGCCGAGGTCAAAGACCTTTCCCTTGACGTTGGGGCCGGACGGGGCCGCCGCCGCACGTGGCTGGGCCTGGATCAGCTTTTTGATCTCCTGCAGGTCCTTGCGGATCTGCTCCTGCCCCTTCTTGAGGGCTTCGATTTCGTTGCGCAGCTCCTGGTCCGAGCTCTGCGCAAAACCGGCCGAGCTCGCCATCAAGGCGAGCGCCAGGGCTCCGGTGACCACTTGACCTGAAAATCGCATCATCTTTTCGAGCTCCCTTCTCAAAGCTGCGCAAACATAACGGAGCCGGCGCAGCAGGTCAACCGACGGTTCCACAGTGCTTGACAAAAACCAGGGAAGAGCATACGGTATCTCAATAAGTATGATGAAGTATGACATTCGATCATGAGAACAAAATCGCGGCTAACTATCACCCTCCCACCCGACCTCGTCGAGAGCCTCGATCGGATGATCGACCACCAGACCGTCCGCAACCGCTCCCACGCCATCGAGCTCCTCATCCGTCAGGGTCTGATGCCGGAAGTGACGACGGCCATCGTCCTTGCCGGTGGTGAGCACGAGGGTATCGGCAGCCCGGCATTGGCACCGGTCGGGGGGCAGGCGCTGATTCTGCTTACCCTCAGGCACCTGGTGGGCTTTGGCATCCGTAACGTCCTGCTGCTGGCCGGTCGCAACGAGCCGGAGATCCGGGAGGTCCTGGGAAACGGCGAGGGTCTGGGAGTGTCCATCCAATACCTGGAGGAGGAGCGGCCGCTGGGCACCGCCGGTGCGCTGAAGAGCGCCGAGTCCTACCTGCCGGACTCACCGGTGCTGGTGGTTCATGGCGACGTTCTCACCGATATCGACGTCAGCGAGCTCATTGCCTTCCACCTGAGTGAAGGTTGCCTGGCGACCATGGCGGTCAAGCCGCGAAACGCCGAGAAGGACTGCGGGCAGGTGATGCTCCAGGGCAATCGGATCACCGACTTCTATGCCGACGGCAAGGAACAGGGCATAAGCATCGTCAACACCGGTCTTTATGTGCTCCAGCCCGAGGTCTTCGGCATGATCGAGAAAGGCAAGGAGTCGCGGCTCGAGACCGACGTCTTTCCCATCCTGGCTCGGATGGGGGAGTTGAGTGCATTTTTCTTTCAGGGGATCTGGTTCGACATCCGATCGGAAGAGAACTACCAGCGGGCCAAGGCGCGCTGGCAGCAAAAAGGAGTCTTTCGCCATGCCCGAGAAGCGTGACCTTGCGCAGACAGCTCCGCAAGACTCAGCTGCCGATGAAGAGACCAGGAGGTCCAGCCGCACGAGGTGGTGGCGGCGGATGGCCGGTGGCGGCTCGGCGCGACGAACACCGATTCTGCAAGGGCCGGCCTTGCGCCGCATCCGTGACCTGCTCGGCGACTACTCCGAGCAGACCGGCGCTTTCTTCTGATCCAGCGAAGCGGCCGGCCCGACCACGCGCCTTCGGCGCGCGGTGCCCGCCGGCCGATGCGGGTCTGTGAACCGGCCGCTGCCGGTCGTTCCTACCGTTCGACGCGCCCCCTCGCCATCGAGGCGAAAATCCCTCCAAAGCACAACGCCGCAAACAGCCCAAAAGAGATGCGCATGGCTTCCAGGAATAGATCCTGATTCTGGCTACTGATTTCGGCGGCGCCCATCAGCACCGCGAGCACCGTCATCACCAACCCCATCGACACCATCATTCCCACGTGCCGCATGGTGCCGACCATGGCCCCGGCGACGCCAAAAAAGCGCCTCTCGACCGCGCCCATGATGGCGTTGGTGTTGGGTGAGGAGAAGATGCCAAAGCCGAGCCCGAGGACGGCCAGACAACCGACAACCACACGAAACTCTGTCGTCTCATCCAGAAAGACCAGCAGCACCAGGCCCAGGAAGGTGATCGCCATGCCGAGGGAGGCGACCGTTCGCGGCTCGCTCCGATCCGAAAGCTTGCCGGCCAGCGGAGAGACCAGAGCCTGCACCACCGGTTGCGCAATCAACACCAGACCGGCATCCTGTGGCGCCAGGCCGCGGACCCTTTGGAGGTAGAGACTCAGCAAGAAGCCCACGGCAAAGGTGGCGGCGTAGTTGATCAGCGCCGCCAGGTTCGACATGGCAAAGACGGTGTTGTGGCGGAAGAGGTCTATCTCGAGCACCGGGTAGTCGATCCGCAATTCGTAGCGGACGAAAACGATCAGGCTGACAAATCCTGCGACCAGAAGTGCTACCGCGGTCGCCGAAGGCATTCTTGCCAAGCCCAGCATCAGCGTCAGCAGGGCCACTCCGAGCAGCGCCGAGCCGGCGAGGTCGAAGCGCGCCCCCTCGGCATCGGCCCAATCGCCCTCGAGCATGAAGAAACTGATGGCAAGAATGAAGAGCCCCACCGGTACGTTCATCCAGAAGACGTATCGCCAACCCAGGTGACCGGTGATCAGTCCGCCCACGTACGGTCCCATCGACAGGCCAAGATAGACCGCGGCGACATTGAGGCCCAGGACCGCGCCGCGCTTACCGGCCGGGTAGACCGAGATGAGAATGGGAAGACCGGTGGCAAAGACCATCGAGGCGCCCAGACCCTGAACGGCGCGCCACATAATCACCGACGTCCCCGAGTTGGCCGTGGCCAGAAGACCCGAGGCCACCGCAAAACCGAGAATGCCCCACATGAAGATCTGTTTGCGGCCGTGGATGTCCCCGAGCCGGCCAAATGGAATCAGAAACGTCGCGGCGGCAAGCAGGAAGGCCGTGTTGATCCAGGCGAGGGAGACCGCCCCCATCGACAACTCGTCACCGATCGAGGGGAGGGCCACGTTGACCGAGGAGGCCATGAACGGACCCAGAAAGGAGGTCAAGGTGGCAACGACAAGGGCGGCCCGCTGAGCCGCCTTCTGGCTCTGACCCATACGCCGGATTGTGTCGCGAAATCGAGTCAGGTGACAGCGGTCTGAGGGGCCAAGCGGCCGGCCCGACCACGCGGCTACAGCGCGCGGTGCCCGCCGGCCGGGGAGGGGGGCGGCTCGAACCGTTTCAGCCGCAGGCTGTTGGTCACCACGAACAGACTCGAAAAACTCATCGCCGCCGCCGCCAACATGGGACTGAGCAGAGTGCCGAAGACGGGGTAGAGAACACCGGCCGCCACCGGGATCAAAGCCACGTTGTAGGCATAGGCCCAAAAGAAGTTGAGCGAGATGATACGCAGCGTCCGCCGAGCGAGTGCCACCGCATTGACCACACCCTGCACATCTCCCGACATGAGAATGAGGTCACCCGCCTCGATGGCGATGTCGGTGCCCGTGCCGATGGCCACGCCCACATCGGCCTGGGCCAGGGCGGGCGCATCGTTGATGCCGTCGCCGACAAACGCGACCCGCCGGCCCTCTTCCTGCAGCCGCGCGACCTCGGCGGCCTTTTGATCGGGCAACACCTCGGCGACGACCCGATCGACACCCAGCTGGCGACCGATGGCCTCTGCCGTACGCCGGTTGTCACCGGTGAGCATGGCCACCTCGAGCCCCATCTCCTCGAGGGCCCCAACGGCATCCCGGCTCGTCTCCTTTGGAGGGTCCGCCACCGCCAGCACCGCTGCGAGCTTGCCTTCGATGGCGGCGTAGATCGGGGTCCTGGCCTGGTCGGCCAACTGCGCGGCCAGATCCGCGACCGGAGCGAGGTCCACCCCCAGCCGCTGCATGTAGCGATCGGCTCCCACCTGGACCAGACGCCCGGCGACCCGCGCCTCGAGCCCCAACCCGGGCTCGGCCGTAAACGCCGTGGCTTTCTCCCAGGTCAGACCGCGTTCGCGGGCGGCGGTCACGATCGCCTGGGCAATTGGGTGCTCGCTCGGTTCCTCGGCGGCCGCCACCAGGGCCAGCAGCTCGTTCTCGTCGAGAGCGAGGGTCTCGAGGTCGGTCAGCTCGGGGCGTCC
>SBFI01000304.1 GCA_006227875.1 Acidobacteriota bacterium | reverse complement strand
ATGTCCACCCAGTCCAAGAGTATTCTCGTTCAACTTGTCGATCGAATTGCCGGCCGCTTGAAGTTTCCCCAGCTCTTCGCCTTCACCGCCGCGCTCTTTCTGCTCGACCTGGTGATCCCCGACCTCATCCCTTTTGTGGACGAGATCCTGCTCGGTCTGGCCACGTTGCTGTTGGGCTCGATGAAAGCCACCCCCCGGCCGCCGGCAGCCCCCCTGGAAAAACCACCGACCAAAGACGTTACCCCGCCCAACCAAGAAGAGGCCTGAGGGCTTGGGGGCTTGAGGCGCCCCGTCCCATCCACGGCTAGGGGGCGGGTGGGACCCCAAGCCCTCACGCCCGGGAGGGAGTGTGGGGGGCCAAGCCCCCACGCCCCGGGCGGGCGGGGGCTCATCCCGCCCGCAGGAATTGCCAGGGCAGGTGCCCTTGAGTGCGCTCGAAGACCAGGGGCTCTATCTGGTCGGCATGCCGACGCAGCAGGACCGAAAGCTCTTCTCCCGCGGCCGCTTGCTCCAGTATCCCCGCCGCCTCCGCGCCCGCCTTTGTGATGTAGGTCTGCCAGATCGCCTGGCGCACAGACATGGCGCCGACTGAGACGTTGGGCAGACGGGCGGCACCCTTTCTGAGCACGGTGATCTTCCGGCGCAGCGTCTTCGGGTCCGCCATCGCTTCGCGCTGCCAACCGGTGTAGGGCTTGGGGACGAGAATGTTTGTCCCCAGGTCGATCTGTCCGATGACGCCGTGGGGTGTGAGCTCTTCCAGCATGATCTCCCGGCAGCTCGTCGCCACCTCGAGAATCGCCTCCACATCCTCCATCGTCTCCTCGGGAAGCCCGATGATGAAGTAGAGCTTCAGCTGGGTGAAGCCCTGCTGGAAGATCATCCGCACCTTGTCGAACAGCAGCGCGTTGGAGATCGGCTTGTTGAGCTTTATGCGCAGCTCGTCGCTACCGGTCTCCGGCGCCAGGGTGATGGAGCGGTCGCCCGAGTCGTGGAGTGCCGCGAGCACACCCTCGGTCACCGCCGGGATCCGGATCGACGAGACGGCGCTGCGAAAGCCCTGCCGGTTGGCCTCCTGGAGGATGCGCTCGATCTCGGGATGATCACCCACCGCCGTTGCCACAAAGCCCACCTGGTCGGTTACGGCTCGTGCCCGCTCGAGAGAGTCGAGGATGAACTCGGTCGGGTGCCAGCGGAATCTACCCATACCAAAGGTGGCCCAGCAGTAACGGCATTTCTCCGGGCAGCCACGCGACATCTCCACCAGAAACTTGTTCGAGAACTCGGTTCGAGGGGTGACGATGGCCGTGGTGGGCAGGTGACCGGGCAGCTGCATCTGCTCGGCCGTCAGATCCTGCTTTCTGAGCTTGTCGACAACGCCGGTCTCCGCGGGCCGATGATGCGCCGGAACAAAGTACCCCGGGCTGGCGGCCAAGCGCTCGATCACCGCCTCGCGCGAGCTCTCCTCGGCCAGGGCCGCGAGCAGGCCGGGAAGCAGATTCTCCGCCGCACCGAGGGCGAAGATGTCCACAAACTCGGCCAGGGTCAGGGGGTTGATGGCCGCGCAGGACCCACCGAGAAGGATGAGCGGCTCGTCCGCCCGCCGATCGCGGCGCCTGAGTGGTATCCCCGCCCGGCCGAGAAGCTGCAGCAGGTTGACATAGTCCTCCTCGAACGAGACCGAGAAGGCCACCGCGCCAAAGGCACTCAGCGGCCGGCCGGTCTCCACCGAGCGGGGGCTGCCGCCGCCGTCGGTGAAGAAGCGCTCACAAGACCAGTCGGGTGTACCGTTGACCAGCGCGTAGACCCTTTGGAAGCCGAGGCTCGACATGCCGATGTGATAGCTGTTGGCATAGGCCAGCGCCAGCGAGAACTGGGCATGACCATTGGACTTGTCCAGGGGTCTCTCGTCGGCGCGAAAGTCGCGCCAGCTGAAGGGCATCTTGGCCATCACTCTTGGCTGGAAAAAAGTCTACCTCAGCAGGCCCCACACCAAGCGGCTCGTGTTGTCGACCCCTAAGGACCGCAGCGGCCGCTCCCGGGTGTGGATGGCAAGAAGCCGTGCAAAAAGCCCCGGCTCTGCGGCCAGAGTGCGGATCAGCCGGCGGCGGAGCCGGGGGCGCCGCTCGGCAAACAGCAGGGCACGGATCAGGCCAAAGGGCAGAGCGCTCGACCGGCGCCACTGCCTGGCGTAGCTGCCCAGATCTTCGCGTCGGATCGCCGATGCCAACAACGTCGCTTGATGGAAGGCCAGCGACAGACCCTCGCCGGTGATGGCGTCGAGATAGCCCGCCGCATCACCCACCAGTGCCACCCGCCCACGGCAGACCGTGCTCGCGCTTTGGGCCAGCGGTCCGCTGCCCCGATCCTTGCTGGTCGCGGTGGCGCCCGCAAGCCGCGCCTCGAGCCGTGGAAAGCTCTCCAGCTGACGGTCGAAGCCCGCCTTCTCCCCGCTCCACAGCAGGGCCACACCCACCTCCCGGCGAGAGACCGGGGTCACATAGGCCTCACGGCCCGACGCCCAGTAGACCTCTACAAGATCGGTCCAGGGCGCCACCGCGAAGTGTCGCCGCACTCCAAAGCGCTCGACGCGGCCTCTCTTCTCCCCCAGCCCCGCCCATCGTCGCACGCGAGAATTCAGACCGTCGGCGCCCACCACCCAGCGGGCGGCGTACGGTCCGTTGTCGGTCTCCACTCCCGCGCTTGTCAGCCCCCGGGCCGTCACTCCCCAGCCCAGCCCGACACCCAGCCGTGCAGCCCGATCGACCAGTGCTCGATGGAGCACCGGCCGCCGGATCCCGAGACCGGGCTCGCCCGGGAAGCGAGCCTCGGCCACCGACTGCTCGTCGAGATAGCGAATGCCGCGCAACGGACGGGCGCTCTCGGGTTCGAGCCTTACCCCCAGAGCCGTCAGACGACGGACGCCGTCGGGCATGAGACCCTCGCCACAGGCCTTGTCGACGGGTGGCCACCGCCGCTCCAACACCTGCACCGTGAGGCCCTGGCCCCGCACCGCGATGGCGGTCGCCAGACCCGCCGGGCCACCCCCCACCACGACCACATCGCTCGACCGGTTCATTTTCCCCGGCCCTCTCGATACCGACCGTTTGGTGAGTTGCGGGCGGCATATCTTTCAAGCCCCTCCTCTTCCACACGTATCCTGGCTCTCAGCACCCCCACATTGGCCAGACTACAGACGACCGCCGTCAGCCAAGCCGTATGCACCAGGGGCAGCGCCACGATCTCGGCCACCACGGCCAGATAGTTGGGGTGGCCGAGAGCGCGATAGGGCCCCGTCTCGACCAGCGGCTCCCCGGGAAGACAGATCACCCGCGTCGTCCATCTGTGGCCCAGGGTTGCGATCACCCAGTACCGCAGCGCCATCGCGGCAGCCACCACCAGAAGCATCGAGGCCGCGAGCGGTGGCACCAGCGGCCGCTCGAGAAGCCACACCTCGGCGACACAGGCCACAAGAAAGAGACTGTGGAGCAGAACCATCCACCGGTAGTGACCGCTGCCCAGCTCGATGCCACCCCGGGCGGCAAGCCACCGGTTGTTGCGTCGGGCGATCAGCAGCTCGACCGCTCTTTCGGCGGCCACCAGACCCACCAACCAGGTGTAGAGCCACCGACTGTCGATATCCATGGCCGCCGCTCTCTACCACTCCAGCAGCACCAGCTCCGAGCAGAATCCCGGGCCCATCGCCAGCAGCATTCCCAGGCTCCCGGGGGCGGGACGCCGGCTGGCCATGGTCTCGGCCAGCACCAGCAACACCGAGGTCGAGGAGAGATTTCCCACCTCCCGCAGGCTCTTCCAGGTGACGTCCAGGGCGCCGTTGTCGAGCCCCAGCGTCTCCTCCATCGCTTCCAGCACCTTGGGTCCACCCGGGTGGGTGACCCACGACTCGATGTCTTTCAACGAGAGGCCTTTATCCGCCAAGAACTGCTCGATGTCCCCGCGCAGGTGGTCACGCACGACCTGTGGCACCCCGCTCGACAGAACGATCTGAAAGCCCCGCTCCGAGATGTCCCAACCCATGACCCGCTCCGAGTCGGGGTAGAAGATCGACCGCGTGGCCACCACCCGGGGTCCCGTCGCCGGCCGGCTGTCGCCGACCACGACCACCGCTGCCGCACCATCTCCAAACAGACCCGAGGAGATGAGATTGGGGATCGACAGATCCTGCAGTTGAAGGGTCAACGAGCAGAGCTCCACCGACAACAGAACGACGACTTCATCGGGGAAGGCCTTGACATAGTCCGCCGCTCGCGCGATGCCGGCGGCCCCGGCGACACAACCGAGGCCAAAGATCGGCAGCCGTTTCACATCGGCTGGCAGACCGAGCCGGTTCATCAACCGGGCGTCGATCGACGGGGTGGCGATACCGGTGACCGAGACAAAGATGAGGCTGTCCACGTCGGCCGGGGTCAGCCCGCTCTGCTCCAGCGCGTCTCTTACCGCCCTCTCGCCCACCTCGACGCCTACCCGAATCCAGGCCTCGTTGGCCTCGCCCCAGCCACCCAGGGTCTCGTACTCCCCCAGCGGCAGTGCCAGGTGGCGGCCGCCCACCAGGACATTCCGATGCAGACTGTCGAGCCGCTTGTGGTTGGCTACCTTGGACGACCAGACACGGCGAAAGGCCTCCAGCAGCTCCTCCTGAGGATAGTAATGGGGCGGGAATGCCTTGCCGACGGCAGCGATCTTCATAGCCTTGCCATGCGTTGACTTCCGGTTGATCGGGTTTTCGGCCCGCCATCATAACCCAGGCCTGCCCCCGACTACTTGTCGATCACGGCCCGTTGTCCCGGCCCGCGACCGGGCTGCTTGGTCTACGCGCCGGACGGCTTACCGGTTGTCGCGTCGATCCGACCCCGCCCCGGAAGCGTATACCGCGGTTGAGTACGCCCTGACCGCCTCGCCGTCGCGTTACCGGCGGCGACGGCAGTGGTGCTGTCGGTCGCCGACGGCGCCGTTCGTATCAACGAAGTTGTCGAAGGGGAGCTTGAAGACGATGGCCATAGCAAACGTAGACACCGCGGTTCGGGACCGCTACGGCGAGGGTGCCCGGCAGCGGGTGGCCGACCTCTGCTGCCCGGTCGACTACGACCCCAGGTACCTCGAGGTGATTCCACAGGAGGTCTTGGAACGGGACTACGGCTGTGGGGATCCGAGCCGCCACCTCAAACCCGGCGAGACGGTCCTCGACCTCGGTAGCGGTACCGGCAAGATCTGCTTTATCGCCGCCCAGGCCGTTGGGCCACGGGGGCGCGTCATCGGAGTCGACATGACCCACGAGATGCTCGAGGTCGCCCGGCGCAATGCTCCGCTCGTCGCCCAGCGGCTCGGCTACTCCAATGTCGAGTTCCGCCGCGGACGGATCCAGGACCTTGGCCTCGATCTGGAGGAGCTGGATCGCGAGCTGGCGGATCGTCCCGTGGACGGTGTCGACCAGCTGCTGACCGTCGAGACCATGATCGACGAGCTGCGCACCCGGCGGCCGATGATCGCCGACGGGTCGGTGGACGTGGTGGTGTCGAACTGTGTGCTCAACCTGGTGGAGACCGAGCAGAAGACACAGCTCTTTGGCGAGATCTACCGTGTCCTCGGCCCACGCGGTCGCGCCGTCATCTCCGACATCGTCGCCGATGAAGAGGTGCCGCTTGCGCTCCAGCAAGACCCAGAGCTGTGGACCGGCTGTATCTCCGGTGCCCTCACCGAAGAGGGCTTTGTCGCCGCCTTCGAAGCCGCCGGCTTTCATGGCATTCGCATCCTCGACCGGCAGGCGGCACCGTGGCGCACCGTTGACGGCATCGAGTTCCGCTCGCTTACCATCGAGGCCTTCAAGGGCAAGGAAGGTCCCTGTCTGGAGCGCCAGCAGGCGGTCATCTACACCGGACCGTTCAAAGAGGTCGTCGACGACGACGGCCACCGCATCGCGCGTGGTGTGCGGTTTGCCGTCTGCGACAAGACTTTCGAGCTCTTCAAACGCGAGCCCTACTGCGATCATTTCGCGCTCGTCGAGCCACGCGACGAGATCCCGTTGGCAGAGGCCCTGCCGTTCGACTGCTCGCGCTCGGTGCTGCGCCATCCCCGGGAGACCAAGGGAGAAGGCTACCGTCACACCAGTGATGACGCCGCCTGTTGCGAGCCGGGGGATTGCTGCTAGATGTCACCACTCGCTCCGAGTCGGTAGCTCCTGGTCGCCGCCGGTTTGGTCTCTATTGCCGCGAGCCCGGCCGCCGCGGTGGTGCGAGTCAGCGGCTCGACGACGGTGAATCCGGTGGTGGTGGTGGCCGCGGCCGTGCTCAGGGACGAGCTTGGGCTGACGATTCGAGTCGACACCCTCGGTGGCAGCTCAGGGGGGATCGCCGCCCTGGCGTTGGTGGTCTCAGGCGATGCCTGGGAGGGTGGCGTGCTCACCGTACAGGGTAACTACGAGGAGTCGCTGGCCGGTGGCCGCGATGACTGCAACTGCGGCTACACCGACCCCCGTGACAAGCACTTTGCCGACCTCTCGTATCGCTACACCGCCGAGCACACATCGGTAGCCTTCAAGACCTGGATGGGCTCGCTCCCGCGGCGGCGGCGGCTAAGCGTTGGTCACCGCGAGCTCCTTCTGATCCATGGCTCGCCCCGCCGTACAAACGAGTTTCTCTTCCACTCGACCACTCCGGTTTCCTTTCTCGAGGTGCTCCTCGACCAGGAGCGTGCCGCCGGTCTGCTCTGTACCCACACCGGGCTCCACTGGCATCGACGCCTGCCCACGGGTCGGGACGTGGTCAATGTCGGCCTCATCGCTCGCCCGGCTAACAACGGCGACACCGCCGTTTGGTACGCCCTGCTCGAAGACCGAGGTGAGAACCTCGGGGTCGAGCTCGTCCGTCCGCCCTACGACCACCACTCACTGGCGACCGAGATGCGGTGCGAACTGCTGCCGCAGGAGTTTGTCGACACCATTCTGAGTGGCTGGTGGACCACCTGTCTCGAGATTCTGCCGGCCCGCGAGCGGGCACACTCCCGTTACTGACGCGACCGGCTCAGGCGGCTTCGTCGCCGCCGGCTGGATCGGGAAACTGTGTCCGCAGCAGATCGGCGAAGGCGCGGAAGGCATCGGTCATGGTGAAAATGCCGGCCAGGCGATCGTGCTTCACCACCACCGCCACATCGACGTGTCTTTGCGCCATCTGGGTGAGCACCACATCGGCCGGCGCCGACAGATCCACGATGTAGGGCTCGGACTGCGCTGCGTCTCGTACCAGCGGCTTGTCCTTCGCCGCCTCTCCCGCTTCCGCCTCGAGCACCCTGGCGATGGCCGCCTCGCTGACAACACCCACCAGGCGGCCCTCGGACATCACCGGCAGATGGCGGATCTGCTGGGGCCCCATCATCTCCCGGGCCCGTTCGAGCGGCGCATCGAGGTCGATGAAATAGGGAAACGGCGTCATCAGCGCCTTGATGGGCGGAATCGCCTTGAGGCGCGGGCTCATTGTCGCTTCTCCCAGCGCTCCGGGCCGGTCGCTCTGCCGCCGAGCCACGCCGGTAGCTCGGCGACGCTGTCGAGACAAGCGAGTGCCGTGGCCTGCTCCAGGCGCTGCCTCGATTGGCTGCCAGAACAGACAGCGACGGCCGCCACACCGGCGTTGTGGGCCATCTCCAGATCGTGGGTGGTGTCGCCGATCATCAGGGTCTCGTCTGGGTGGGCATCGAGCGCCTCGACGATGTCGAGGATCATCTTGGGGTCCGGTTTGCTCGGTGCCTCCGAAACCGTCCGTGTGCTGCGAAAGAACCCGTTCATCCCGAGCCGCTCCCTGTCCCGATCGAGCCCGGAGCGACTCTTGGCGGTGGCGACGGCCAGCTGATAGCCGTCGCGGCCGAGCTCCTCCAGGGTCGCCCGCGCCCCCGGCACCAGGCCGGCTCTGCGGCCATAAGTCGCCAGCCAGTGACGTCGATAGACCGAGATGATCTGCTGGAAGAGCTCTTCGTCGCAATCCGGCGCCAGTCTCTCCACACTTTCACGAAGACCCAGGCCGATTCCGTCTCTGATGCCGCTCACCGGTGGCTCACCCAGGGCCAACTCCCTGATGGTGGCCAGGGTGCAGTCGACAATGCTGGTGATGGAGTCGACCAACGTGCCGTCCCAATCGAAGATCAGGACGCGGTAGCCGTTGCGTGCGCCGCCGGGCGGTTGTTGACTCTGCAAGGTCACCTACCGACTCATACGTGAGAAGACCAGACCGCTGACCACCGAGTCGTCGTGCCGCGGCTCGGTGGTGGCCGTCGCCGGCGTCACCAGCCGGCGCTCGACCGCGGTGCCTGCCGCCAGTGTAACGTCGAATCCGAGAATGCACTTGACCACCCGGCAACCCCTGGGCACTCGCGCCCCCGGCAACAGCAGCGAACCCTGGACCCGGGCGCCCGCATCCACCCGGGCGCCCGCCTCGATTACCGAGCGCGAGACATCCGCCTTTGCAGATACCCGGGCACTCGACGAGATCCACTTGGAGCGCCAGAGCCGCGCGGGGAACTGCCCGCGCGCCCAATCCTTCGACGCCCGCAAATACCGTTTTGGGGTGCCGAGATCGTGCCAGCGGCGTGATGTCTCGACCCCACCCAGCTTCTGGCCCTGTTCGAGCTGCCGCTCGTAGAGGTCGGCGATGAAATCGGCCGGCTGCTTGTCGATCCCTGCCAGCAGCTCGGGGCTGAAAACATGCGCGCCACAAAAGACTCGTCGCTTGAGCGACCCGTCGCTTTTGCCAAGCGGGTGAAACGACCGGATCTGACCCGCACCATCGACCACCACACCACCACCAAACTCGCTGGCGTTGGCTCTCTTCGACAACAGCAGGGTGGCCAGGTTCCCCCGGCGCTGATGCCGCCGCACTAGTCTTTTCAGCGGCCAGCGGCAGACGCTGTCGCCGTTGATCACCAGCACGAGGTCGGCCGGTCGCAGGAACTCTTCGAGCGGCATCATGGCACCCAGGGTGCCGAGAAGCTCCGGCTCCAGCGAGTAGGTGAGCGGCAGTCCCTCGAACTCCGTACCCAGCCGCTCGCGAATGTCCTCGCCCCGATAGTGGAGATTGATGGCGACCGCCTCTACACCGGCGCCGGCCAGCTGGCTCAGCGTGTGGACTATCGCCGCCCGGCCGGCTACCGGTAAGAGCGGCTTGGGTGCCCACTCGCTGAGCGGCCGCAGGCGCTCACCCCGACCGGCCGCCAGAACCACCGCCCGCACCCGCTGCTTGCTACCCATGGTTGCACCGGCCGCTGGGGCCTCAGTTGGGGAAGACCATGTCCGGAGGTGAATCCGGGTGCTCCCGGAGGTGGTCGTCGTAGAGCTGGAGATAGTTGCGCCGCTCTGCGTGGCTGGCTTCGAAGCCACAGCGCCGGGCCACCGTCTCCGCTCCTTCGCCTTCGAACTCCGCGAAATCGCCGATCGGTGTGTGGTCGAGTGCCACCGTAACCCCTCCCAGCTGCCACTCCTCCCGCTTCTTTTGATACCGGCGCACCACCTCGTAGCCGAGGCTCTCGAGGACTCGGATCAGCGCCTCGGGATCCTCCACCCGCGTCTGCTGCTCCTCGCGCACTTTGACCTCGCCATCGAACCGGGCCGGGCCTTTGAAGGTCACCCAGGCACCCTGGCGGTCGGTGCGTACGCGGAGGATACAGCCGCTCTGCTTGAGCTCCTGGTCGCGGTCGAGAATGCGATTCTCCTCGAGACCGGACTCTCCCAGGCGCTCCGCCTCGAGCTCGGGTAGTCGCTCGCGGAGCCCGGCCAGATCATCGGTGGCAAACTTGAGCTCCCTTTCGACGGTCGCTTCTTCGCTCATGGCGCCGATTTCCGACATCTCAGCTTGCAGCCGACTCCCCGACCCTGTCCAGAATTCGCACGATCGTCCGGATACCGTTGTAGAAGTGGCTGATGTTGAATTTCTCGTTGGGTGAGTGGAGCCGGTCATCCGGCAGACCAAAGCCCACCAACAAGATCGGCACTTCGAGCACCTCGGCGAAGGTGGCGACGATCGGTATCGACCCACCCTCGCGTACCAGCACCGGATGGGCGCCCCAGATCTCCTCCTGCGCGGCCATGGTCGCCTCCGCGATCGGGCCCTTGACGTCGATCAGCACCGGTTGCGCACCATGCAGCTCCGATATCTCCACCCGTACGTCTTCGGGTGCGACCTTCTCCACGTACTCGCGAAACAGACGGCCGATCTTTTGCGGGTCCTGCTTTGGCACCAACCGCATCGAAACCTTTGCCCCGGCCCGGGCCGGGAGCACCGTCTTGGCTCCGTCCCCTTGGTATCCACCGTAGAGCCCGTTGACATCGCACGTGGGCCGCGCCCAGGTGCGCTCGAGCGTGGTATACCCCTCCTCGCCCGCAAGGCTCTCGACACCGAGATCGGCCGCATAGGCTTCCTCGTCGAACGGCAGCTTGCCGAACTCCTCGCGCTCCCAGTCCTCGAGCGGGTGCACGTCGTCGTAGAACCCCGGGATGAGGATCTTGCCGCTCTCCGGATCGATCAGCCGGGAGATGATCTCGCACAGCGCGTTGGCCGGGTTCCTCACCGCCCCGCCAAAGGAGCCCGAGTGAAGGTCCCGGTTCGGGCCGCTCACCACCACTTCCAT
>SBFI01000324.1 GCA_006227875.1 Acidobacteriota bacterium | reverse complement strand
CTGGCCAAGGACAAAGTGCGGTATGTCGGGGATCCGGTCGCGGCGATCGCGGCGGTGGATGAAGAGACCTGCGCGAAGGCTCTCGAGCTGATTGAGGTCGACTATGAAGAGCTGCCGGCCGTGTTCGATCCGTTCGAGGCGATGGCGGAAGGTGCACCGCGGCTCTTCGACGATAGATTCGAGCGCAATATCAACACCCGGGTCGATCATCACTTTGGCGACGTGGAAGAGGGATTCGCCGCCGCGGACTACGTCAAGGAAGCGCGGTTCGTGGGCAACCGCACCTATCAGAATCCGCTCGAGCCGCACTGCGCGATCGCCGAGTGGGACCGACAGGGCAGGGTAGTGCTCTACACCTCGACCCAGGTCGTCCACTACGTTCATCACCAGCTCGCCCGGGTGCTCGGGGTCCCTCTGGGCGACATCCGCGTTGTCATGACCAACTGCGGCGGCGGCTTTGGGGCCAAGGCCGCCACCAATCCGCTCGAGATCGTCTCCATCCTGCTGGCCAAAGAGGTCGGCTGTCCGGTAAAGATGCGCTTCGACCGCGAGGAGATGTATCTCTACGGCAGGGGCCGTCACAAGCAGTACATCGATCTGAAGATCGGTGTAAAGAGCGATGGGGCCATCACGGCGGTCCAACAGACGGCCGTCTTGGAGGGCGGGGCCTATTCGAGCTTTGGGGTGGTAACGGCCTACTACGCCGGCTCCATGCTGCCGACCCTGTACAAGATTCCTAACTACAAATACGACGGATTCCGGGTCAACACCAACCTCCCACCGTGTGGGGCCATGCGGGGCCATGGCTGCCCCCACCCGCGGTTCGCGTTCGAGTCGTTGCTGTCCATGATGGCCGAGGATCTGGGTCTCGACCCGATCGACGTCCGGATCAAGAACGCCATGGAGCCCGAGACCCGAACCTGCAACGACCTCGATGTTCACTCCTGTGAGCTCGAGGCCTGTCTGCACAAGGTGCGCGAAAGGTCGGGTTGGGACGAGAAGAAGAGGAACCTACCTCCCGGGCGGGGAATCGGGGTGGGCTGTGGGGGCTTTGTGAGCGGCGCCGGGTATCCCATCTATCGATCGAGCTTTCCCCACTCCAACGCCATGATCAAAGTCGAAGAGGATGGCTCCAAGGCCGTGCTCTTTACCGGTGAGGCAGACATCGGACAGGGCTCCGACACCG
The DNA here is from genome assembly GCA_006227875.1 of Acidobacteriota bacterium. Lineage (GTDB taxonomy): Bacteria > Acidobacteriota > Thermoanaerobaculia > Multivoradales > JAHEKO01 > M0029. Next base: position 2,777 of record SBFI01000324.1, on the reverse strand, counting down.
TTCTGGGGCAGATCGCCGCCGAGGCCATGGGCATCACCTTCGATCGCATCCAGGTTGTCTCGGCCGACAGCGATCTCACCCCCCTCGGGTTCGGTGCCTATTCGAGTCGAGTAACGCTCATGGGCGGCAACGCCGCCAGGATGGCCGGTGAGGAGATCAAGAAGCAGGTCATCGCCGCTGCCGCAAAGAACCTGGACATCCCTCCCGACCGGCTGGAGGCAAGGGACAACCTGGTCTTCTCACCCCTGAATCCGGACAGCTCCATGCCCTGGCAGGAGGCCGCCGCAGCCTACTTTTCGGAATGTGGTCCGATGGTGGGCAAGGGGCACTATTCACCGCCAAAGGGTCTTGGCGGCTCCTACAAAGGGGCGGCCGTGGGAACTTCACCCGCCTACTCCTTTTCGGCCGCCGTTTGTGAGGTCGAGGTCGATCTCGAGACCGGCAAGGTCAGGGTCCTGAATTTCTGGGATGCCCACGACTGCGGCACGGCTATCAACCCGATGGCGGTCGAAGGTCAGGTCGAGGGCGCCGTGGTCATGGGCCTGAGTGAAACGCTGCTCGAGCAGGAGGAGTTCGACGCCAACGGCAGGCTGCTGAATCCCGATCTGCACAACTATTTGATGGCAACCGCCATGGAGGTACCGATCATCGACTCGTCTCTGGTCGAGAGCTTCGAGCCCGCTGGTCCCTATGGTGCGAAGGAGGTGGGGGAGGGAGCCACCCTCCCCGTCCTGGGGGCCATTGCCAACGCCATCGCCGATGCCATCGGTAGCAGGATCTTCGATCTGCCCATCACCCCCGAGAAGGTGCTGCGGGCGATCCAGGCTGTCGGTGGAAATCCGCTCTAGGAGATCGCCCCGCCCACCGATGTGGGCAAGAACCTGAGGCTCGTCACGAAGGACGGCAACTTCCAGAGGACCGCAGTTCGCCAGACAAGCAGTTGCCGAGGCAGACCTTTCTCTGCTAGGTTGCCGGCACCAGGCGCAGCAACGAAGAGGAGCGGTGGTCTTGTTCTGGCCACCGGAACGCGATAACTGACCGTTCTCCGCGCAGACCGGGTGCTTGTCGCCTGGAACTGGGCTACCCGGTCTGTGCTCTTGGAGCGCGGTCATCCCACCGGGAGGATCCGTCCCGGAGATGGGAGAGTAACGAATGAAGAAGACCATCCTGTTTGTCGTGGCAGTCAGCCTCTTGACCGGAACGGTTGCGATCGCGCAGGAGCACTGGACCGAAGGACCGGTCTGGGGCTGCGGCTCCTACCGCACCAAACCGGGCCAGTTCAGCAACTACATGAAGTGGCTACGGTCGAACTACCTGGTTACGAGCGGCGAGGCGAAGAGTCAGGGTCTCATCCTGGACTCCAAGGTGCTGCTCCGCCAGCCGGCAAACCCCAAAGACTGGAACGTTCTGGTCTGCACACTCCACGAAAGCTACGCCAAGGCACTCGACTACAACGCCGAGGACGATGCGAAGTGGGACGCCATTCAGGCCGCGCACTGGAACACCAACGACAGCGAGGAGCAACGCGAGCTCGCCGCCAAGAGGTTCGAGATGCGTGAGTTCCTCGGCGTCCGCTACCAGCGGGAGGTCATGCTCAAGCCGATGGACTGAACGGCGCTCCAAAGGAATAGAACACTTCGAGGCTTGCCTCGCCAAACGGGGCAAGCCTCTTCTTTGTTGTGCGACCAGGAAGAACTCGTTGCCATCGCGCGACCGAGCAACGAGGGCTCGATGGCTGAGGAGAGTAGAATTGGGATTCCGGTTTGCAGCTGGAAGAGACAGAATTCATGGCTCCGGAGACGCCACGTATCTACGTCGATCTCGATGACGTTCTGTGTGAGACGGCTCGGGCCTTTCTAGGGATTCTCGAGCGGGACTACGGCAAGACCGTCGACTTCGAGGATATCGCCTGGTTCGATCTGGGTCGCTCTTTCGATCTGGAGCCACCGGTTCTCGAGGATTTCATGCGCAAGGTGCACGAGCCGGAGGTTCTGAGCGCGATGGAGTCGGTGGAAGGGGCCATCGAGGCGCTGGAGGAATGGGTCGAGGCCGGTTACGAGGTGGCGGTGGTTACGGGGCGGCCGTCGACTACCTACGATGTGTCGCGGGAATGGCTCGCGTCGGCCGGCGTCCCACATCAGTCGCTGACTTTTGTGGACAAGTACTCCCGTCTCGGCTGGTCGAACGACGGCCCGAAGGTAGTACCGCTATCCGAGCTCGGTCGCACCGAGTACTGCCTGGCCGTCGAGGACTCGAGCGACATGGCGCAGTATCTCGCCGGCGAGCTGGGTCTCCAGGTGCTGCTCTTCGACCGCCCTTGGAACCGCCGGCCGCCGCCCGCGGTCGGATCCGAGGCGACCGGAGAGATCCATCGGTGCAGGAACTGGCGGGAGATCGCCGAGCGCTTTCCACGACCCTAGTTGTTGGCCGTTGGGTTACCACTGGGAAAGAGGAATGAGTCGGAAACGAATCTGGTGAGTCGCACGACCCTCCTCGTATTGGTGGCGGTACTCCTGGTGTGGGCTGTGGTGTCGATCCCGGTGGCCATGGGTGAGCGCACCTTCTTCATGCGCGATGTCCTGGTCACCCACCTTCCCTACAAGGCTTTTGGTGCCGAGCAGCTCGCCGAGGGTCGGATCCCGGCCCTCAATCCGACCTGGGCTCTGGGACAGCCCTTTGCCGGCAACCCAAACGCCCTGCCGTTCTATCCCGGCAACCTTCTCTATCTGGTGCTCCCGTTCTGGAGTGCATTCAATCTCCACTATGCGCTCCACTGG
>SBFI01000371.1 GCA_006227875.1 Acidobacteriota bacterium | reverse complement strand
CACCTGCGACGAAGCCTCCGATACCTCGGGTGCGCGGATTCGTTCGCCCAGCGCCTCACCGTTGAGAAGAACTTCGAGCCGGCCGTCGTCACGCAACTCGAGACGCATATCCAGACCGGTAAAGACTTCGGCGACAGCTCCCTGGTCGTTCGGATCGACACCCTGGCGCAAGACCTCGAAAGCGAGCGCCCTGTACATGGCGCCCGTCTCCAGAAACGGGATACCGAGTCGGCGCGCCAACCGTCGCGCAACCGTCGACTTTCCAACCCCGGAAGGTCCGTCAATCGCGATGATCATCAGCTTTTCCTCGCCGGGCGCCTTTTGCGCGTACCCCGGCCGCCCTTCCCCTGGCGGCGACCACTACCGAGGAGCGTTTTCACCTCGTCCTGCTGCAGCTCGCGAAAGCTGCCGGCGGTCAAGCGCCGATCGGAGATCGGGCCTATGGCGGTGCGGCGCAGACGGGTCACTGGATGGCCGATGCGAAAGAACATCTCCCGGATCTGCCGGGTGCGGCCCTCATTGAGCTCTATTGTCCACCAGGAATTCACCTTGTCGGTCCTGCTACCGGGCGACTTCGAGGCCTGGATCTTGGCCGGAGCCGTCCGTCTCCCATCGACGACGACACCCTTGCGCAGACGATCGATCTGCTCCTCCGTGGGGAGACCCTTGACCTTGACCTGGTAGGTCTTGGTGCAGCCGTAGCGAGGATGCGCCACCCGCTGCGCGAAATCACCGTCGTCGGTAAGAATGAGAAGACCCTCGGTGTTGTAGTCGAGTCGTCCCACCGTCACCAAACCCTTCCGCCAGCCGACAGGAAGGAGCTCGAACACCGTAGTCCGCCCTTCTGGGTCGGACCGCGTCGACATGTAACCGGCCGGCTTGTTGAGCAGAATGTAGCGTTGATGAGTCGGCAGGCGAATCCGCTTGCCGTCGACTTTGATCGCTTGTTGCGAGGGGTCGGCCTTTTCACCTACCGTCGCCACCTTGCCATCGACCGTCACCCTCCCCTCACGAATCAGGTCCTCGGCATGGCGACGGGAAGCAACACCACAGCGAGACAGAATCTTCTGTAGCCGCTCAGCGCTCATAGACTCTCGAGCTCGAGCGGTGTCTGCTGGGCGCCAAACACGTCCTCGATCTCTTCCAGCGGCGGCAGGTCTTCGAGGCTCTCGAGACCGAAGTGCATGAGGAACTCGCGCGTCGTTCGATACAGAAAGGGCTTCCCCACGACCTGTTTGCGGCCGGCAATCTTGATCAGACGCCGCTCGAGCAGGGTCTTGAGCACCCCTGAAGAGTTGACACCCCGATAGTCCTGCACCTCGGGTCCGGTTACCGGCTGCCGGTAGGCAACGATCGCCAGCGTCTCGAGGGCGGCCATCGAGAGCTTGGTTCTGCCGGTGACTTCGAAGAACTTCCGCAGGTAGCCGTGGAGCTCGGGACGGGTGACCAGGCGAAAACCACCGGCCACCTCCTCGACCAGGACGCCCTTGCCCGCTTCCGCGCCATAACGGCTGACGACGGTGTCGAGCGCCTCGCCGGCCGCCTCTCGCTCCCCTTCGTCGAAGATCTCCAACAGCTTGCCCCGGGGAATCGGCTCCGAAGCAACAAAAAGGACGGCTTCCAGAGCTGCCTGCATTTCACCGCTGTCGGTCATCCTTCAATAGCCTCCAGCTCGTGGACCTGGAGCTCGCGCGCCGTGCGATAGATCAAGATCTCCCCACCAGCCGTCTGATGGAAGCGCACCAGGCTGAGATGTGCCAGCTCGAGGACCGCCAGAAACGCCGCGACGATCTCGGCCCGACAGCTTCGCTGGCGAAGATCGGTGAGCAGATCGTAGGGACGATCCGGGCTTATGACCTCCAACAGACGCTGGAACTGATCACGGACGGTGAAGGTCTCGCGGGGAACGTGGAGCGGATCGGGGTGCTCGTGCTCGTAGCGCACGAGTACCGTCTTCAAACAGCCGAGCAGATCGTGCAGTGAGACATCCCCGAGATCGATCATCGGCTCGTCGTCCTCGAGCTCCAGCGGATGTGCCGGTCGGCTCCAGATCCCCCGCCGGACACTGTGGATCTCGGCCAACGACTGCGCGGCCTCTTTGATCCGCTGGTATTCGAGCAGCCGCTCCACCAGCTCCTGTCGCGGATCTTCCGCCTCCTCGCCGTCGGCGGTAGCCGGCCTCGGCAACAGCAGCTTCGATTTGAGGTGGATCAGCTGCGCGGCTTCGTAGATGTAGTCGGCGGCGATATCCAGATTGAGCTCCTCCATCAGCTGCAGGTACTCGTAGAACTGATCACAGATGACAGCCACCGGAATGTCCGCGATCTCCACCTCGTTGATCTTCACCAGGTGAAGCAAAAGGTCCAGCGGCCCTTCGAAAATAGGGAGTTGGACTCTCCACGACTCGGGCAGGCCACCCTGCTGTTCCAAATTCGAGCTCACGCTACCGCTGCCTATCGCAGATCACGGTAATTGATCGATATCGCCGTGCGGACCTGGTCCATGGTCTCCGCCGCCCTCTCCTTCGCCTTGCGCGAGCCTTCGTGGAGAACATCGAGCAAGGCGTCTCGATCCTGCAACAACTCCTGTCGCCGTACCCTGATGGGCTCCAGAAATTCGTTCAGCCTCTCGGCGATCAGCTTCTTGTCTTCCACACAGCCGATGTGCGCCAGCCGGCACTCCTGGGCCACTCTCTCCTGCAGCTCCGGCGGTGAGACCAGACGGTGAAACTGGAAGAGGTTGCAGGCTTCCGGCCGACCCGGATCCTTGCGCCGGGCCCGTTGCGGATCGGTGAACATCTCCCGGCACTTCTGCTCGATCACCTCAGGGGGATCCGCCAGATCGATGGTGTTGCCGTACGACTTGGACATCTTCCGGCCGTCGACGCCCGGGACTCTCGGTGTCGGCGTGAACAGAGCCTTGGGCTCGGGGAAAACATCTCCAAAAAAGGAGTTGAACCGCCTGCCGATCTCACGACTCAGCTCCAGATGGCTTGCCTGGTCCTCGCCCACCGGTACCAGATGCGCCCGGTAGAGCAGAATATCCCCGGTCTGCAGTACCGGGTAGCCGAGAAAGCCGTAGGTGCGGAGATCCCGGTTGGCGAGCTCTCGCATCTGCTCCTTGTACGTCGGCACCCGTTCCAGCCAACCGAGGGGAGTAATCATCGACAGCAGCAGGTGGAGCTCGGCGTGCTCGGGCACGAGGGACTGGGCGAATATCACCGATCTCTCCGGATCCAGCCCCGATGCAATCAGGTCCGCCAACATTTCGAGCGAAGTCTCGGCGATCCGGGACGAGTCGCTGTAGTCGGTGGTCAACGCATGCCAGTCGGCGATGAAGTAGTAGCACCGATACCGATCCTGGAGATCCACCCAGTTCTTGATCGCTCCGAAGTAGTTGCCAAGATGAATCCTGCCCGTGGATCGCATCCCGGACAGGACGACCTGGTCTCGAGTATTGACTGGCACGCTTTCTCCTCGATCTCGCCTTGGACGGGGCCGGAGGCTAGGGAGTTACCTGCTGGTTGATGTCGGCGATCAATTCTTCATTGGCTATCAGGACTCGAGTCTCGCGCCGCAGGGTGACGATCTGGACAATCACTGTGACATAGAACAGGGTCTGATGAGCCCACGCGGGTACCGTCTTGGTGACCACGGCCCCACCCGCCACAAAGGTGGCGATGGCCAGAATCATGGCTAGAAGCAGCCACCCGCTGGTCTGACTCTTGAACTCCCGGGTCTGGTCCACGACTGCCGGGTCGAGCCCATACTCGACGACAGCGCCCTTTATTACCTTGCCGGTGCCGATGAGGTAGAAGAGGATCCAGCAATGAGAAAAGAGCAGCAGCAGGCTCGCCAGCAGCGCCAGCAGCACATGGCGGCTGAGGCCGTCGGTGCCGTCGACGACATAGCCATGGAACCCGGCTATCAGCAGACCGAGGGCCGCCAACCAGCCGATCATCAGTAGTGCTCT
>SBFI01000314.1 GCA_006227875.1 Acidobacteriota bacterium | reverse complement strand
GTCCGCAAAGAACCCACTTCGCTCCTGCTGCCCCATCTCGTCCGCGTCACGATAGCCGCGGGAGGCTGCAACCACCCGGTCCCGGATGCTTTCTTCAGGTTCCTCCGGTTCCGTGCACGACGTGACGATCACCACCGGCAGCAGGGACAGAACCACCCAACCAATGACTAAATCTCGATTTCTCACGTCGAACAAAGTCTATTAGATACCTCTTTGGTGTCGATCGCCGCTCTCAAGAGTCACTCTTCAGCGACCGGAGCCCGCCGGAACATCCGGTGGATCCAGACGAGTGCTGCGAGCGAAAGCAACGATCCCAGAAAGAACGGCGCGCCCGGAAGGTGAAAGAGCGCCCCCGGCGAGGTGAAGTAGCTGAAGAGACCGGCGGTGAAGACGAGCGGTGCGACGATCGAGGTCAGGCTCATGAGCGAGGTCAACGCTCCCTGCACCTTGCCCTGGTCCGAGACAGTCACTGCTCCCGCCACCATTCCCTGCATCGCCGGACCCGCGAGTCCAGCGAGCGAACCGACGATGATGATGCCCGGAATCATCCAGCCCTCGGTCGCCAGGCCGTAGCCGAGGAGCGCCAGGGTCGACACGGCGAGCCCGAAGCGGATGCAGCTTCGCTCACCGAAATTGGAGACGGCCGGGCGCACGAGTAGTCCCTGGACAAGAACCGCCATCAGGCCGACCAGCGCCAGGGCGAGCCCATTGGTGCGCTCGTCCCAGCCGTAGCGGTAGCCGGTGTAGAGCACCCAGACGTTCTCGAGCCCCCGCTGCGCCAGGGCGGCGAGAACAAACGCCACCGCCAGCCCGGCAACCAGCGGGTAGGCCTTGAGGTAGCGGATCGACCCCCATGGATTGGCCTTCTTCCAGGAAAACGCGCTCCGATGCTCCGGCGCCAGCGACTCGGGCAGGACGAAGAAGCCGTAGAGCCAGTTGACGAGCGCCAGGCCGGCTGCGACGAAGAAAGGCAGGCGCAGGTTGACACCGCCCAGAACGCCGCCGAGTGCCGGCCCGAAGATGAAGCCGAGCCCGAACATGACACCGATCAGACCGAAGTTCCGTGCCCGATCCTCGGGCTTGCTGATGTCGGCGATGTAGGCATTGGCAGTGGTGAAGCTCGCCCCCATGATGCCGGCCAGAACCCGGCCGGCAAACAGCCACCAGATCGTTGGTGCAAAACCCTGGATCAGATAGTCGATCCCGAGCCCGAAAAGCGACACCAACAGGATCGGCCGCCTCCCGAAGCGATCGGAGAGCGCGCCCAGGACCGGCGCGAAGAAGAACTGCATCGTCGCGTACGAGGCGGCGATCACGCCGACGTAGCGCCCGGCCAGCGTCGTGCTGCCGCCGACGAATTGCTTCACCAGCTCCGGCAGCACCGGAACGATGATGCCGATGCCCAGGATGTCGATAAAGAGCGTGATCAGGATGAAGGCTATCGCCGCGCGGCGCGGCGCTTTGCCTTCGAAGTTGGGGTCCTCACGCGACATGCGCGCCTAGACTAACGTCCAAAGGACCTGCCTTGACAAGTCTCTGCCACCTTTTCAGATGGTCCGAAACTCTAGGAGCGTTTGAGGTAGACCCGCAGAACGGCCTTGCGGATGTTTTCGCGCAGGCTCTGACTTTTGGCCAGGCTGCGTAGGTCGCTGGTGCGGAGCCCTTCGATCATGCGCATGGCCATTGGCGAAGGGGTCTTGGGATTCTTCACCAGCGCCAGCTGGATCTCGTAGTTGCCCGAGAACCTCCGGTCCTGGGCAATCCGCTGGAGCACTCCACTCGCCGCCTGGGGGTTCTTGGCGATCTGGAGGACCTCCTTGAGCTCGATGCGAGGGTTGCTCAAGAGCGCCATGGCTACCGGTGGGGCGCTCTCGCGGAGCAGAATCTGGCGCTCCTGTCGATTCGCCTTGGATGCCAGCAAAATCCGTTGACTCGGGTTGAGCTTCTGGATCTCGAAGAAGGAGGACGTACCATGGGTCTCGCCGCTCTCGGCCTGCTCCGAAGATTCTTCGTCGGCGGGTGACGGGCTTTCGACGCCTTCGTCTTCGGCCGCCGGCTCAGGAGTGAGGGCGTCAGCCGGGTGCCAGTCGAGCACCTCAAAGCGGGTGGCGTGAAGATCCTTCCCGCTGCGGAAGACCTGCTGCACACGGGTCGAAAACCGCAGATAAGTGTCTCCGCTGATGAGAACGACCTCGATCGCGACTCCCTCTGCCAAGCGCTCTACGAGACGCACTAAGAAGCCATGTTCTCGGGATTTTTCGAGGTACGTCTCGAGCGCTGGGCGATCGGGAAACTCGAGAAGGAGACGGGAGCGCTCGAGGTCGAGGGTCTCTTGCATCGGGGGTGAATCTATCGCTTTTCGACGGGCGGTCATCCAGAAGATAACCCAGGCCCCCGACATCTGCATCTGCCCCAACGTCAAGGGCGCCCAGGTGATGTTCTCAGAGCCCGGGTCTCGTACACCACCGGCATCCGCTTCGCCGGACGCGAGCACACAAAGGCGGCCGAGGGTCGAGTTGGCTGTCTCGAGTGGTAGGCTCTGACAAATTCCTGATCAGGCCATCGAGCCGAAAGGAGGCAACCATGAAGCGGTACTGTCTGGTGGTAGGAGTCTTTCTCGTGATCGCGATCGTGTCCCTGGCTGGTGAAGCCGTAGCCGGGTCGGAAAAAGAGAAAGCCGCCATCAACAAAATTCGACAGATGGAGGCTGCAAGCGTCAACAATGCCGACTCCGCCAACATCACGAAGATCTACGCCAAGAACGTCGAGTACATCCCACCGGGCGAACCCAAATTGAAGGGAACGGACGCTGTGCGGGACTGGCACAACGGGCTGATCGAGAAATTCGATGCCCACCTCGAGTACACGGCGTCCGACGTAAAGGTCATGGGGGACTGGGCGGTCGAGCAGTATGAGGCCACGGTGAAGATGACGCCAAAAGCCGGCGGGGATGCAGTGGTCGAGCAGGTCAGAGGCATTCACGTCTATCGTCGCGGTGAGGACGGGGCCTGGAAGATCACTCACGACATCTGGAACTACCACTCCCCTTAGGCGGGGGCGTTCCTATTTGGCTTTAAGGGTGGCCTCGACGTAGCGTCGGATGGCCGCGTGGGTCTCAGGATCCGACCAGGCTCGCAACACCTCGGCATCGTGGGCTGGGGCGCTGCGCTCCAGCCGTCGGAGAACCGGCTCCTGGATCCATTGCTTGGTGAGCCCGAACGCACCGCTTGGGATGCGAGCGAGCTCTTCCGCCACCTCGATGGCCCTGTCCAGCAGACCTTCGGCATCGACGATTTCGTCGATCAGCCCGGCCTGGAGGGCCTCATCGGCCAGAAAGAGCCTGCCCCCGCACACGAGGTCGCGGAGAATCCGGCTCGGGACGACGCTGCGAACGACTTCGAGAGGCACCGAGGGAAAGGGGACGCCAACCGGTAGCTCCGTCAGGCCTACTTTGCCGCCATCTCTCACCATCACCCGGCGATCGCAGCAACAGGCGAGGATGAACCCTCCGGCAATGGCGTGGCCGTTGACGGCGGCGATGACCGGCCTGGGGAATCGGTAAAGCTCCAGCAGGGTCGAGTTCAACCTCGGCAGAAAAGCGCGGACGTACTCAGCGCCGCCCTCGAGAAGCCGATAGAGATCGACACCGGCTGAAAAAACGCGGCCCGAGCCGGTCATCACCAGGGCCTTCACCGGCTCGTGTTGCAGCTTGGCGAGCTCTCGGGAGGTTTCTTCGAGTAGCTCCATGTCCATGGTGTTGGCCTTGCCATGCTCGATCCGGAGGATGGCAATGGAGTCCCTGTCTTCTCGTTCGATCATGACTTTGTTCGACCCGCGGCTATGCTACTTCGATGTCGGACAGCGTCAAAGCCAATCGAAAACCCATGCAATGCGCCAGTTTTCGAGGTTTCCCTTCCTCTTTTTTGGCGAATAGGAAAGAACTGGCATATTGGCATTGAGAGCTCCTTTTCCG
>SBFI01000285.1 GCA_006227875.1 Acidobacteriota bacterium | reverse complement strand
GTCACCCACCGCTGCCAGGACTTCGGCATGGAGGAAAACCGGATACCCGGAGACGGCGTGGTCTGTGGCTACGGCACCATCGACAACCGTCTGGTTTACGTTTTCGCCCAGGATTTTACCGTCTTCGGCGGCTCGCTCTCCGACACCAATGCCCGCAAGATCTGCAAGGTCATGGATCTGGCGGTGGAGAACGGCGCCCCGGTTGTCGGTCTCAATGATTCCGGAGGGGCACGGATTCAAGAAGGGGTTGCCTCGCTCGGTGGTTACGCCGACATCTTTCTCCGCAACACCCTCTGCTCGGGGGTCATACCCCAGATCAGCGCCATCATGGGACCCTGCGCCGGCGGTGCCGTCTATTCACCCGCCATCACCGATTACATCTTCATGGTCGAGGACACAAGCTACATGTTCGTGACCGGACCGGATGTGATCAAAACGGTCACCCACGAAGAGGTGACCAAAGAGGAGTTGGGCGGCGCTCTCACCCACGCCACCAAGAGCGGGGTGTGCCACTTCACGGTCGCCAATGACGCTGCCTGTCTGTTGGGCATCCGTGATCTGCTTTCCTACCTGCCCAGCAACAACTTGGAGGAGCCTCCACCCGGACAGTCCGACGACAACCCCGACCGCGAAGACGAGAGTCTGGACACGCTCGTCCCCGAAGACCCCAACAAGCCCTACGACATCAAACGCCTCATCACTTCGGTGGTGGACGATCACAAGTTTCTCGAGGTACAGGAGGACTATGCGAAGAACCTGGTGGTCGGATTTGCCCGTCTGGCCAACCAAAGCGTCGGTGTCGTGGCCAACCAACCCGCCTTCCTGGCGGGTGTTCTCGATATCGACGCCTCACGCAAGGGGGCACGCTTCGTCCGCTTTTGCGACGCGTTCAACATCCCCCTGGTGACCTTCGAGGATGTGCCAGGCTTTCTCCCCGGCACTCAACAGGAGTTTGGCGGCATCATCAAGCACGGTGCCAAATTGCTCTATGCCTTTGCCGAAGCCACGGTGCCAAAGATCACGGTCATCACCCGCAAGGCCTACGGCGGGGCCTACTGCGTCATGTCGAGCAAGCATCTGCGCACCGATGTCAACCTGGCCTATCCGAGTGCCGAGATCGCGGTGATGGGCCCGGAAGGCGCCGTCAATATCCTCTACCGGCGCGAGCTGAAACAGGCGGGAGCAAAAGCCGACGAGCTCAGGCAGGAGAAGGTTGCCGAGTATCGTCGGAAGTTCTCGAATCCCTACATCGCCGCCGAGCGGGGCTTTATCGATGCGGTCATCGAGCCGCGTCAGACCCGCCCGCAGATCATCCGGGCGCTCCGGCAGCTGGGCAGCAAACGCCAGAGCCTGCCGCCAAAAAAGCACGGCAACATCCCGATCTGAGAGCACCCGCCTGCTTGACACTCGGGCTCCCTTGCGCGAAGCTCCCCGGGTCCGCGGACCGGCAGGCGAGCGGACTCGAACTCGAGGAGATCGCATGCGGGAAAAAGATCGTGAGCTCAGGCGCCGGCGCCAGCGTCGGCAGAAGCGTCTCAAGCAGCGTCGACGCGAGGCCAGAACGAGGCTGAAGGTCGAACGCCGCAAGCCGACCAAACGGGCCGGCAAGAGCGCTGCCGAGCCGGTTGCCGTCCCCGAGGCCAAGAAGAAGACCGCCGAGCCCGAGGAGGTCGAAACAGAGACGGCGGCCAAGAAGGCCCCGGCAAAGAAGGCCGCACCCAAGAAGGCGGCCGCCAAGAAGACCGCAGCCAAGAAGAAGGCTCCGGCCAAAAAGACCGCCAAGAAGGCGGCCGCCAAGAAGACCGCGGCCAAGAAGAAGGCTCCGGCCAAAAAGACCGCCAAGAAGGCGGCCACCAAGAAGACTGCGGCCAAGAAAAGCGCGGCCAAGAAGAAGACCGCAAAAAAGTAGGCGTTCCACCAGCCCGTGGCCTTTGGGACCCCGTAGGGCCTCGCATCTCAGACCACCGGTCCCAGGAGACCCCCGATGACCGATTTCCGCACTCTCGAGGCCACCGACCCCGAGATCTACGAGGCCATCACCGCCGAGCGCACCCGCCAGAGCAACCAGATCGAGCTGATCGCCTCGGAGAACTTCGTCAGCCGGGCGGTGCTGGAGGCCACCGGCAACGTCATGACGAACAAGTATGCCGAGGGCTACCCGGGGCGCCGGTACTACGGGGGATGCGAGTTCGTCGATGTCGCCGAGCGGCTGGCCATCGACAGAGCCAAGACGTTGTTTGGCGCCGAGCACGTCAATGTCCAACCCCACAGCGGCACCCAGGCCAACATGGCGGTCTATTTCGCCATGCTCGAGCCCGGAGACACGCTTCTGGGGATGGATCTGGCCAGTGGCGGCCACCTGACCCACGGGCATCCGCTCTCCTACTCCGGCCGAGATTTCGACGTCGTGACCTATGGCGTCGATCGCAAGACCGAGATGATCGACTTCGATCAGGTCCACCAACTCGCTCGTGAGCACCAGCCGAAGTTGATCGTCTGTGGTGCCAGCGCCTACAGCCGCATCATCGACTTCGAGCAATTTGGCAAGATCGCCAAGGATGTCGGCGCTCTTCTCATGGCCGACATCGCCCACATCGCCGGGTTGGTGGTCGCGGGTCTCCACCCCTCACCGGTACCACACTGCGATTTTGTGACCACCACGACCCACAAGACCTTGAGGGGGCCTCGCGGCGGTCTGATTCTCTGCCGGCAGGACTTCGCAAAGGCGATCGACAGGGCGGTCTTCCCGGGCATCCAGGGTGGACCGCTGATGCACATCATCGCCGCCAAGGCGGTCGCCTTCAATGAAGCCGCCGGCGAAGAGTTCAAAAGCTACCAAGCTCAGCTCGTCGCCAACGCCAGCGCCATGTCACGTCGTTTGGCCAGTCAGGGCATGCGGATGGTTTCCGGTGGCACCGACAATCACCTGTTCATGATCGACGTAGCCGCCTCCGCGGGGCTCACCGGCAAGGTGGCGGAAAAGGCGCTCGAGGCGGCCGGCATCACGGTCAACAAGAACACCATCCCGTACGACCAGAACCCGCCCCTGGTGGCATCCGGTATTCGGATCGGCACACCGGCGGTGACCTCGCGCGGGATGAAGGAAACCGAGATGGAGCTGATCGCAGATCTCATCGAGCAGGTCTTGAAGGGGCCCGAGGACGAGCAGGTCAGATCCGAGGTCCGCCGCCAGGTCGAGACCCTCTGTGCGCACTTCCCGCTCTACGACGCCCTCTGGTGAGAATCTCCCAGATCACTGACGGCCGGTGATGGCGCTCCAAAGCGCTCTCGAAGTAACTCCCTGATCTCCCCCACCAGATAGACCGAGCCACAGACCACCAGCAACTCCGGATCACCCGCCAAAGCACTGTCGAGCGCCGGTGGCGCGGCCGGCACGACATCGACACGGCCCGCCGGCAGAAGTCTCTCGATCTCCTCGGGCGGCAGCGCTCGATGGCTGTGCGGTGAGGTCAAGGTCACCCTGCGGGCCTTGGCTGCCAAGACCGGAAGAATCTCGCCGACGTCCTTGTCCGCCAGGACACCAAAGAGCAGATCGTAGGTGAGCTCTCGTCGGTCGAGAAAGCGGGCGAGCGCTTCGGCCCCGTCCGGGTTGTGGGCCACATCCAAGAGCACCGATCTACCACCTGGCAGATCGACCCGCTCGAGCCGCCCGGGCCAGCGGCTGCCGCCGGCTCCCGCCACGATGGCCTCGTGGTCCAGTCTTTCCCAGCCGCGACCGGCCAGAATCTCGGCCCCAAGCACTGCCAGAGCCGCGTTCTTGGCCTGGTGGTATCCCCCGAGCAGCAGACTCAGCTGGTATCGGTTCTCGGCTGTTTGCAGATTCAGGCGCTGTCCCTCCCAGCCCCGGTCCTCGACGATCTCGAGCCTCGCCGTCTCCGGGCCGAGCAGCAGGTCGGCCCCCACCGCCGCTGCCACCTCCTCGATGGCCCGCCTGGCCTCGGGCCGCTCCACCCAGATG
>SBFI01000437.1 GCA_006227875.1 Acidobacteriota bacterium | reverse complement strand
TCTCGAAAAAGGCTCCGGGCCTCGTCCAGCCTGCCTTGAGAAGCGGCGACACCCGCTTGCAGCTCACGGATCCGCGCCTCACCCGGCTTGCCGGCCATCATACGGACCATCTCCGTCATCGTCTTCTCGTCACCCTGGAGATAGGCGACCTCGTAGCGACCGGTGATGAGGCTGTAGTACTCAAAGCCCTTGGCGAGAGCGCCGTCGTAGATGGTCTTGGCATCGTCCAGACGATGGAGATTGAGGTAGGCCCGCCCGATGTTGGTATAGGGCAGGGGGTGCTCGGGCTCGAGGTTGAGAGCCTGGAGCCCCTCCTCGGCGGCCTTCTGGAAGTCACCGGTTCGGTAGTAGAGCCAGGACAGGTTGTTCCACGGCGTCCAATCTCGCGGATAGGTCTGCTTCCAGAGCTCGTACGACTCGATCTCCTTGTCGATCTCACCGGTGACACCGCCGTAATAGTGAGATTCGATGTATAGCCGCTCGTTCTCGCTCACCCGATCGCGGAGATCGAAAGCTTCGCTGGTGGCCTCGGCCGCGGCATTCGACTGGTCCAGGTTGCCGTAGACCGTCCCCAGCCGGGCCCAGGCCATGGCAAATTCCAGATCGTGCTCGATGGCGCGCCGGAAAAGCCGCACCGATTCCTCGTCGGTGCCCTGCGCCCGCGTCTGCATCCCTAGGCTAAAAGCCCGCAGCGCTTCGAGCGACGAGGTGGTGGCCTGCTCGACCGGTGCATCGAACCTTTCGATCGAGGCCAGTGACTCGCCCAGCTCCTGACGGATATTGGTGGCCGACTGGCCAACCGCAGCCAGCACCTCTTCCTTGCTGGCGACTTCGGTTTGACCACGGGCGAGAGACCGTCCAGTCACACACTCCTGAGCCGCCAGGGTGACGACGTAGTTGTTGCCGAGCGGCGCGATCTCTCCGGTGATCAACGCCTTGATCCCCTGACGCTCGCAGATCTCTTGGCCGATCTCCACCGTCAACGGCACATCGGCCGACCGGCCCATGTATTGAAGCGTCTGCATGACCTGACGCTCGGGGAAGATATTCAGGAAAGGCGACTCCTCGAGCTTGACTGCCAGGGCCTGCTTGAGAGTGTCGTCAAAGACCGGATCACCGGTCGTGTTGACAAAGTCGGTCAATAAGACGACATCGCTCTCGGCGAGGGTCGTCGCCGCTTCTTCGCCCGCGGGCCACAGCAGAACGGCGATGACCGCCAGGGCCGCGACAAGCAACCCGCCGAATACCCACATCCAGCGGCGGCTGCGGGCGGCGTGAGCGAGCACGATCTCGGAGGCGGAAGCCTCCTCCATCATCGCCGGGGTAGCGGCCGGCACCGAGCCGCTGCTACCCACAGTTGCGGCCGGCACCGAGCCGCTGGCGGCTGTTGCCACACCGGAGCGACCCGACTCCATGTCCCGGCGCAGGCGTTTGAGATCGGTGTGCAGCTCGAGCGCGGTCTGATAGCGGAGGACCTTGTCCTTCTCGAGCGATTTGTTGAGCACCTGCTCGAGCTCGAAGGGGATCTCGATGCCCATACGCAACGGCGACGGCGGCACCCGATTGAGGATCTTGTCGAATATCGCGGCCTGGGTGGAACCGGCAAACGCCTGCACACCGGTGATCATTTCGTAGAGCAGCGCCCCGAGCGAGAAGATGTCCGAGCGGGCGTCCACCTCCTGGCCCAGAGCCTGCTCCGGCGACATATAGGCGACGGTGCCCACAGCCGTGCCGGCGCTGGTCAGGTCGTGGGTCTGTGTGGGCGCATCGGCGGCCACTGTCTCGTCCTCGGAGATATCCCTGAACTTTGGTCCGAGCTTGGCCAGTCCGAAATCGAGCACCTTGGCCTGCCCGTGCTCGGTCACATAGATATTCGACGGTTTGATGTCGCGGTGAATGACCCCCTTGGCGTGCGCGACGGCCAGGGCCTCGGCGATCTGGATACCCAGATCGACCACCATGTCGACGGCCATGGGCTGGCCGCTTAGCGTGAGCTTGAGGTTCTTGCCATCTATGTACTCCATGGCAATAAACGGCACACCCTCGTGCTCGTTGATCTCGTGAATGGTGCAGATGTGAGGATGACTCAGCGCCGCCGCCGCCCGCGCTTCGAGGAGGAACCGCTCGAGGGCCTGCTTGTCGTCGGCCACCTCGTGGGGCAAGAACTTGAGCGCCACAAAACGGCCAAGCTTTAGACCACACCCATCCCACCACCACCGAGCTTGTCGACGATTTTGTAATGCGAAACGGTCTGCCCGATCATCAGCTTCCCCCGCTTAGCAGAGGCTGGATCCCGGCTATCGGCACGTTTGACCCATTGTACACCCTGGCCGGCAAAGTGGCAGGGCTCGACAGCAAATATGTCGGTTGGGAGTAGGTAGTTTCTCGTTGGCGGTTGGTGTTGTACCGGCTTTAACTGCCGGGTTGCCGGTGGACTGCTAGCCTGACGACGAGGTGATGGGAATGCATCGATGGACGATCACAGTGGTGGTGATCGGTCTGCTGGCTGCGGGGTGCGGCGACCCCTATGCCAAGGTCGAATCTCCGGTGGGAGACATGACCAACACCTCCTACTATGGTCAGCGGGGCTCGGTCTCGCGGCCCAACGCGCGTGGCGAGATGGTGGCCTACGAGCAGTTCGCGGGGCAGTTCATCTGGGCCGACTACGCCGCCCCCTGGTGCCAGCCCTGTGTGCCGCAGACCCAGGACGTCAACGCGGTCGACAACTCCTATGGACCCGAGGTGGTGTTCATCACGGTCATGACCAGCGACATGGGTGGGTACGGCGACCCCGCCACCGTGGCCACGGCCTCCAGCTGGGCCTCACGCTTTGGCCTCGACCCCGGTCGGGTGCTGGCCGCCGATCTCACCGCCATGACCATCCCCAAGAATCTCCTGTTCTCCCCTGAAGGGCACCTGCTATTCGAGAAGACCGGGCAGATGCGCGCCGCCGAGATCCGCGATGTCTTGAACAGCTACATGGCCGACTGGAGGGAGTGGAAGGAGAACAGCAAGGTGGCGGATTGGATGAGATTCGGGGATTCCTGACCCCCCCGCAAAGGGCTTAGGGGCTTGAGGGCGTAGGGGCTTAGGGGCAGGGAACATTACGCTCCAGCGTCCCTTGGGTGGGAGGGGGAACCCCTAGGCCCCTAGGCCCCTAGGCCCTTCTTTCTCTTCGTGTACAATCTCTGTTCCTAGGTCGGAAAACGGTCGGTACGCGAAGATCTCCACCAATGATCGGCAAAACTCTGTCCCACTACCGGATCGTCGACAAGATCGGCAAAGGTGGAATGGGTGAGGTCTACAAGGCCGAGGACACCAATCTCCACCGGCATGTGGCGCTCAAGGTGCTGCCACCCGAGATGGCCAAGGACCCGGATCGGCTCGAGCGCTTCCGTCGTGAGGCACAGGCCATCGCCGCCCTCAACCACCCCAACATCGTCACCATCCACTCGATCGAAGACTCCGAGGCCGGCCAGTTCATCACCATGGAGCTGGTCGAGGGTCACAGCCTCGACGAGATGATCACCGCCGACGGGCTATCGCTCGAAGGACTGCTCGAGATCTCGGAGCCGCTGGTCAAGGCGCTCGCCGCCGCCCACCAGAAGGGGATCACTCACCGCGATCTCAAACCGGCCAACGTCATGGTGACCGCCGACGGCGTGGTCAAGATCCTCGACTTCGGCCTGGCCAAGCTCCAGCACGGACTCGAGTCGGCCGAGGAGCGAGATCTTCCGACCCAGGCCCTCACCCAGGAGGGGATGGTCGTCGGCACCGTGCCCTATATGTCGCCCGAGCAGGTCCAGGGGATGGCGATCGACCACCGCACCGACATCTTCTCGGTCGGTGTCATCCTCTACGAGATGGCCACCGGCAAGCGGCCCTTCAAGGGTGAAAGCTCGGCCTCACTCATCTCGGCGATTCTCCGCGACACCCCACCGGCGGTAACCGAGCTGCGGGGCGATGTGCCGCGGGATCTGGCGCGGATCATAGGTCTCTGTTTGGAGAAGGAGCCCAAGCGGCGTTACCAGGCAGCTGAAGAGGTGCTGGAGGATCTCGCCAAGCTGGGCGGCGACAAAGCCAAAACCAAGGAAGACACCGGCCGCTCGGTTGCCGTGTTGCCATTTGTCGACATGAGCCCCGAGAAGGATCAGGACTACTTCTGCGAGGGCCTGGCTGAAGAGCTCATCAACGCGCTGGTCAAATCGGAGGACCTAAGGGTCGCCTCTCGCACCTCGTCTTTCCGCTTCAAGGGCACCCAGACCGATGTGCGCGAGATCGGTCGTCGGCTCAACGTCAGCACGGTGCTCGAAGGCAGTGTGCGCAAGGCCGGGAATCACCTGCGGATCACCGCCCAGTTGATCAACGTTGCCGACGGCTACAACCTCTGGTCCGACCGCTACGACCGGGAGCTGAAAGACGTCTTCGCCATCCAGGACGAGATCGCCGGCAGCATCGTCGAGGCACTGCAGGCCACGCTCAGCCCCAAAGAAAAGCGTGCCGCCGAGAAGGGTGCGCCGGTCGACGTCCAGGCCTACGATTACTACCTGCGGGGTCGCAAATACTTCTACGAGTTCCGCGAGAAGAGCTTCCAGCTGGCGCGGCAGATGTTTTCACGCGCCAGCGTGTTGGATGAAGGGTACGCCCGCGCCTATGCCGGGGTGGCCGATTGCTGCTCGATCCTCTACATGTACTACGACGCCAGCGAAGAGAATCTCACCGAAGCGGATACCGCCAGCCGCAAGGCGGTGGAAATCGACCCGGAGTCGGCGGAAGCTCACGCCTCCCGAGGGCTGGCGGTGTCGCTGAGCGGAGAGTACGAAGAGGCGAACAAGGAGTTCGAGAAGGCCATCGAGCTCAATGCCAAGCTCTTCGAAGCCCACTATTTCTACGCCCGCTCGCTCTACTCGCAGGGCGAAATGGAGAACGCGGCCAGACGTTTCGAGGAGGCCTCGAAGGTCAACCCCGAGGACTACCAGAGCCCGCTTTTTCTGGCGCAGGCCTACCTGGCCCTCGGACGGCGTGCCCATGCCAGCGCCAGCTTTAAGCGGGTGGTCGAGATCGTCAAACGACATCTGGCCTTTCACGCCGACGACGTGCGCGCTCTCTACCTGGGCGCCGGGGCCCTGGTGGAGCTGGGCGAGATGGAGCTCGCCCAACGATGGGTCGACAAGGCGCTGGCCATCGACCCCGACGACCCGTCGGTGCTCTACAACGTCGCTTGTAGCTACGCCCAGCTGGGCGAGAACGAAAAGGCGATCGACTGTCTGGAGAAGTCGATCACCACCGGTATGGGCCAGAAGGAGTGGATCGAGAACGACCCCTATTTCGATCCGCTGCGCAAACACCCCCGCTTCCAGGCCCTGCTCGAGCGGCTCGACCAGATGTCGCCGCATTCCGAGTGAGATACCGTAGCCCCCAGGGCCTCACGCCCTTACGCCCATAGAAAAAGGGCGCACCTCGAAGGTACGCCCCGCCGCGTCTTCCGACCGTAGTCTACCGGCTATGACTTGTACATCGCGCCGAGCACGGCGCCCAGGATCACCGAGCCGATGAAGTTGATCCCGCCCCAGCACCAGCTCAGATAGTAGGGAAAGCCCTCGAGCACGAGCGGGTTGTAAAACGACCGGAAGAAGAGCACCAGGCCGAGGAAGGCCCCAAAGACGACTCCCCCCTTGATCCCCGCCGGCCACGAGCCTCGCGTCCTGGCAAAGAAGATGGCCGACGCGACACCGAGGACGACGGCAACCAGGAAGAAGTGGGCCGGGTTGGCCGGCTCCTGGGTGAACACCTCGTACTTCGTGTAGGTGCTCCCCATGATCATGCCGTGCATGACCCAGTCGGCCAGATTGAGCACAACACCACCCACGACACCCGCAATGATTGCCTTGGTCCAGTTCATGGACCCTCCTTTCCCCCTTTTGGGTCTAACTGGTTTCGGTCTAAAACCGGATGGCCTAGCTTACCCCGCCAGGCCGTATTCACCAAAACAGGGTACGGGCTAGGGTATGTCGAAACAGTCGATGCGCCAGGCGTCGAGATCGACGTTCTTTCTGAGCCAGGAGAAGCCCTTGGCGTTGGCCAACGGGCAGAAAGTTTCTGTATCGCCGGTGTATTCCACTCCAAAGACCGCCTTGCCGGCGGCGACAAAGGGATCCAGTAGATCGCACTCGTCGTACTCGAAGCACTGCTCGTTGAGCGCCCAGTCGAACTCGCCGAGGAGCTCGCCCACCTGCTCGAGGTCGTTCTTGAGCCCCACCGACAGGCCCCGGGCGTGGGCGGCACCCGCCAGAAACCGGTTGTAGCGGAGCTGGTCGGCGGTGGTGAGCGGGAAACCGGTGTTGTTGCTGTAGCCGTCGACGTTGTCGGGCTCGACCCCGCGGCAGCGCTTCTCCACCGCCAGATCGAGCCGTGCCTCCATGATCGGCCCGAGGACATCCAGCCGGCGGATGTCGAGCCACTTCTCATCCGGCCAGCCGCTCAGGGTGTTGCCCAGCACCTCGGGCGGGAAATCGTCCTTGTCGGGGCGCCAGTCCTCCCAGCTGCCGGCGCTGAAGTAGCAGATGACGGTACGGCCGTCCTCCCGCAGCCCGTCGATCACCCCTTGCGGCACATCGAACAGATCGATGTCGTACATCTCGACATCGACCGTGGTGTCGATGGGGTCCGTCAGCTGCCACTGCCAGCTGGTGCCAGGCGGCGGCCGCCAGATCCAACCCCGGCTCCGGCCCCAGGAGGCCACATTGCCCGACTCGAAATCGTCGGCAAAGATGGAATCTTGAGCCCAGCCGGCCCCGGCCACCCCCAAGCCAGCCAGTATGGCCACCACAAGGACTCTTCGCCGCAGCCCTGCCGAGCTGCGAGACAACCCTTGAGGCTCGCTTTCGCCAGCTCCAACAGGACGCGGCAGCCTTCGGCTCATAGAACAGGGATACACGACACCGACAGGGGTCGCAAGAGAGAAAGCCACAAGTCCAACGCAGCGAGTCCTTCCGAAGGCACCGCCTATTGCCCCGCCGATGACCGACTCTTTGGGCCTATCTGGTCGGCTTTGAGAGATAGAGAGCGCCAAATACGTCTTTGGTAAAGAAAAGGGTCGTCAGAACTCCGGCCGTCGGAGGATCGGCTGACCAGTGGCAATCACCAATATAATGAGGTTGTGCTATCATGCAGCATGATAATGTAAGGAATGGAGACTTGTCCACCGTCAAGACCATCGGCAGCAGCGGCCAGATCGCACTTGGCAAGCAGTACGCTGGGCGACACGTGCTCGTCGATCAAGTGGAGCCCGGTGTCTGGGTGATCAAACTCGGCCAGTTCATCCCCGACAGCGAGCAGTGGCTCCACGAGCCCGAGACCTCCGACCAATTGGAGCGGGCGGTGAAATGGGCTGAAGAGCATGAGGCCAGCGAGACCGATCTGGATTCGATCGAGCAAGAGCTGCTCGACAAATGAGCCCGCGCTCGGATCGGGTTCGGCTCGACCTCAACAACCCCGCGTTTCAAGAGGTGCTGTTCGCCCTCGACAAGCGCCACCAGAGAGCCCTTCTCGCAACCCTCCGCAAACTCTCGGCGATGCCCTGGAACCAGGTCTACCACGACCCCGGCTTGAAGTGGGAGGCGATCGTCTCTCGCGAGGGTCCAAAAGGGCACCGCCTCTACACTTTACGAATCGGCAAGGGCTTCAGAGCCGTCGCCTACCGCGATGGCCAGTGGCTGCGCCTGCTCTCACTCCATCCGGACCACAATTCCGCCTCCGACAAGTAGTCCGAACCGAGCCCGGTATCAGTCGTCGCCAGGGTTCTGGAACTTGAAGACCGCTGCGGCGACCGCGCCACCCAGCAGCGGGCCTTCATACTCCTCTGTCACTTCTCGAGTCATTTCTTCGTCTTTTCAAGAATCCTCTGGCACTTCTTGGGTCACTTCTTCTCGGTGGAAACCGAAAAAACGGTCGCTTTCTCTGCTACTTCAACGACTCCATCGGCATCCTGTGCGACGAATCTAACACTGAAAAACAATACTTTGGTCCGGTCCTTGCAGCAGCCAGTGACAGTAAGGCGCCAGAGACACAACTCACCGCAATTCCGGCGCCTATTGACAATTAGCAGCGTGAAGGGAGCCAGATTTTGGGACCTCGACGCACCGCGATGATCGCTAGCCAGTTGGCAGGGAATCCTCTGAGAGGCCTGTTGGGCGGTCTGAGCCTGCTCTTGATCCTGGCTCTCGTGCTTGCGCTGCCGGCGGCGGGAGCGGACGAGACCACCTGGCTGGGGTCGGCCTTCGAGCTGGATGCCGCAGACCTCCTGGAGGAGGCGCGGCAGTCCACCAAGGGAGAAACCGCCTCGGTCGCCGTCCTGCTCGCCGAAAGTACCCACGACTTGGACACCAACGGGCGCCGCACCTATCGGCACCGGCTGGTCTACCGCATCCTTGGCGAGCAGGCCCTCTCCGGTTGGGACAAGGTAGAGAGCAACTGGACTCCCTGGCGGCAAGAGCGGCCGACGATGCGGGCGCGGGTGGTGACACCGGAGGGGCAGGAGCACTGGCTCGAGCCCGACACCATCGCCGAACGCCCCGCCAGCGGCGGCGCCGACGACATCTTCGACGACCGCAGAATCCTCGAGGCACCCCTGCCCGGCCTATCCGTGGGCGCGGTGGTGGAAGAGGAAGTCACGGTCCGCGAAACGACCGCCTATTACGAGCCGGGGTCGGTCACCACCGAAATGTTGATGATGGGGGCGCCGATCTACGAAGGTCGGGTCACCGTCGAGGCCCCGGCGTCAACCAAGCTGCGTTACCGCGTGCAAATGCTCGAGGGAACCGAGCCGCAGGAGAGCCGCGTCGGTGATCGGCAGCGGGTCGAGCTCGTCTACCAGAACATGGCCGCCTTCACCGGCATAGAAGAGGGCATGCCCTCGGACATACCACGCTTCCCGACCTTCTCCTTCTCCACCGGCAAGAGTTGGCGGGCAATCGCGACCAGCTACTCCAAGATCGTCGACGCCAGAATCGCCGAGTCGGACATCGACTCGCTGCTGGCGGAGGCCGAGCAGCACGAGTCGGCGGCGGACTCCTCGGTACCCGACGCGCTGCTGGCCTGGGTTCACGACCGGGTTCGCTACACCGGGCTGGAGTTGGGGATCGCGGGCCTGGTTCCCTTTACACCTGACGAGACCGTTGAGCGCAAGTTCGGCGACTGCAAGGACCAGGCAACGCTGCTCACTGCTCTGCTGCGGGCCAAGGGGATCCCGGCTTCGGTCGCCCTGCTGCAGACCGGACCCGGCCAGGACCTGGAGGCCGAGCTTCCGGGCCTGGGGCGGTTCGACCATGCCATCGTCTATATCCCCGGGTCACCCGATCTGTGGATCGATCCGACGAGCACCTATAGTCGCGCCGGTGAGCTGCCGCTCTCCGTCCAGGGTCGCCTGGCCCTGGTAGCGGCGCCCGACAGCAAGGAGCTGGTGCGCATACCGGCGACCGAAGCACAGAACAACGGCGCCATCGAGCACCGCCACATCGTCCTCTCCGACTTCGGCGGCGGTAGCGTGCGGGAGACCACCGTCTACAAGGGCTCGCTCGAGCAGGGCCTGCGCCGCCTCTACGCCAGCACCGATCCCGAGGTGGTCAAGGACAAGGTGCGCGAGTACACGGTCAGGTCCTACTTCGCCGACGACGCCACCGTCGAGCACTCCGACCCGCGCGATCTCAGCTCCCCCTTCCGCATCGAGATCGAGGCCCAGGGGATTCAACGGGCCTCCACCGATCTCAGCGATGCCGCCGTCGGTATCGACTCCTCGTACCTGCTCTCCAACCTTCCGGCCTATCTGGTCTCCGACGAGCCGGCCAGGGAGAAGCCGTTCGCCCTCGACGAGCCTCACCGGATGGAGATCCACTATTTGATCGAGCCGCCGGCCGGGATGAAGGTAGCGCAGATGCCGGAGGATGAAGAGCAGCACTTCGGCGGCGCGACCTTCAGCCTCGCGAGCAGAGAGTTGGAGACCGGGGCCGTGGAGATCGATCTGGTCTTCGACAGCGGGCCACGAGTCATCTCGGCCGAAGACTTCGAGGAGCTCCGCCGCGGCGTCGAAGAGCTCGCAGAGCGCGAAATCCTCCTCGTCCACTTCCAGCACACGGCACAAGCACTGCTGGCGGCGGGCAAGGTGCGGGAGGCCGTCGAGGAGAACCAGAGAATCGTCCGCCTCGAGCCGGACAAGTCGATCCATCGGGTGCGACTCGCCCAGTCGCTGCTCGGGGCCGGTCTCCAGGGCGCCGCACTGCGCGAAGCCAGCCGTGCCGTCGAGCTCGATCCCTCCTCGGCCACTGCCTACTGGGTCCAGGGCTGGGTGCGACAGCACGATGACATGGGCCGTCGGTTTGGCGAGGGCTTCGACTTCGACGGTGCGGTGGCCTCGCTGCGAAAGGCCAAGGAGATCGATCCCAACCACCGCATGGCCCGGGCCGAGCTGGCGATCCTGCTCGAGCACAACTCCTCCGGCGTGCAGTTCGGCACCGGCGCCGATCTCGAGGCGGCGGTCGCCGAGCACCTGAGCTTCAGGGAAGACTTCGACAGCGATGCGATGAACGTCAACATAATGCTCGGCCTTCTCCAGTCCGGCCGCTTCGAGGAGCTGGAGAAGTTCACCGAAGAGCTCCCCGCATCCGAGCCGCGCTCGCTCCATCGCCTGGTCGCCCTCACCGTCAATCACGGCGTCGACCGGGCGATGACCGAAGCCGCCCGTGAGTTCAAAGATGCCGAGGATCGGGTCAGCAATCTTTCGGTGGTCGCCCAGGAGCTGATCCGGCTGGGCCGCTACCCGTTGGCCGCATCGCTGATGAACGGGATCGCCAACCTCGCCGACAACCCCGCCGCCATCCTCGTCTGGGCCAGGCAGCTCGAGAGCTTCCGCACCCTGGAAGAGATCGAGATCGACCCGCGCGACCCCGCAAGCGTCGTCGTCGGCCTGGTCAAGATGACGGCAGACGGGCTACTCGACCGCGAGACGGCTCCTGACCTGCTCCACCCCGGCCTCTTCGCGCTGCCGGGCATCGAGCGGCAGTGGGTCGACGACGCCCTCAGTGCCGGTCTCGCGGAGGACAACCCGGCCGCCTTCGCCCAGGCGGAAGGCCAGGGCCTGAGCCCCAAGGTGCTGGCCGAGATGGCCCTCGGAGCGCTCGAGGTACGAAGCGAAGGGGATGAGCAGCTGGGTTACCGGCTGAGCCTACAGCTGCGGCTGGGAACGACCGCCGAAGGCACCAGGATCTTCGTGGCGCCCTATGAGGACGGGTACCGGATCGTGGGGGCGAGCGAGCTGGCAGTGGGTCTGGGTCTCGAAGCCCTGCGCCAGCTGGAGATGGGTGAGGTGGAAGCGGCCGCCCAGTGGCTCGACTGGGCACGCAAGGAGCGTCCGCTGGTCGGTGTCGACGACCCGTTGGTCGAGCGCGTCTTTCCTCGACTCTGGACCGCCACCAGCACCCGAGACGAGACAACGATACGGGTGGCAGCCGCCGGGCTGCTGATCGACGAGGGCTTGGCCGCGGCGGGTGTTCCGATTCTGGAAGAGCGAGTCGCCCAGGCCGAGGAGATCGAGGATCGCCTCACCCTCCAGGTCGGCCTACTCGACGGCAATCGTCTCCTCGAGCGTCACCTGGAGGTCCTCCGTCTCAGCCGCGAGCTGATAAAGGAGACGACCTCGCCCCTGGCTTTCATGTCGGCCATCGATGCCCTCGTCGCCCTCGACCTTTCCGGCGATGCCCAGCGCATGATCCGCGATCGTCTCGCCGACAAGCCAAACGACGTCGCCGCCCTGCGCTCACAGGCACGGCTGACGGCGATTCATTTGGACTTTGATCTTCACTTCTCGACCTGTCGACAGCTCGAAGAGATCGAAGAGGCCACCGGCAGCACCTACAACCAGTGGGCCTGGCTCCACCTGTTCCGCGAACCGGTGGCCAAGGAGGCTCTCGGCCTGGCCGAGCGCGCCGCCCAGCTGA
The DNA here is from genome assembly GCA_006227875.1 of Acidobacteriota bacterium. Lineage (GTDB taxonomy): Bacteria > Acidobacteriota > Thermoanaerobaculia > Multivoradales > JAHEKO01 > M0029. The sequence continues at coordinate 876 of SBFI01000437.1, read as the reverse complement.
CCAACTACGAAGAGTGGGATGCCCTCCACACCCTGGCTTCGGTCTACGCCAGCGCCGGTCTTCCCGAAGCCGCCTACAAGACCATCGTCCACGGCATCAGCCTCAAGCCCGACGGTCAGCCCAGCGACGTCGACTGGTACGTCCTCGGCCGCATCGCCGAGGAGTACGGTTTCCGCGACGACGCCCGCGACTACTACAACCGGGTCGGCGCCCCCGACCCCGACGGCGGCCCCACCACGGCTCTTCTCACCCAGAGCCGCCTCGACCACCTCGCCAAGACTGAGCACCAAGACCGAGCTCTGATCGCCGCTTGGCGCTAACTAGACCGCCTGTCGACCCAGCGCCAGACCGCGGCGCCGGCCAGCAAGAAGAGAATCCAGTCCAGCGGCACCCGGTAACGGGGCATATAGGCCACCAAGTAGTAGATGAGTGGGTAGAAGATCAGTGGGATCATGAGCGCGGCCCGCTGCGGGAAGGTCATCTCCGGAAGCACCAACCACGCACCCATCAGGGCGAGAATCGTCAAAGCCGTTATCGCCAGAGCGGTCCGCGGCTGAAAGAATGGCCCGAGCCAGAACTGGGCAAACCGCGACACCGTCAACCGTAGAAACTCCCCCGGATGTGCCCTCATCCAATCGATTGCCTCGACTCTGGCCCGTCGCATGTACTCCGCCTCACCCAACTCCTGAACCAGTTGCGCCTCTTCGACGTGCGCGCGCGGGTGCCGAAAATCCCCCCGGGGAACCATCACATCTATGGCCCCGGTCGCGCCGTCGTGATTCCCCATCCGCAGCTCCAGACCCAGGTTGGTGCGGATGAAAATCACCTCGTTGAAGACCGTGTAGTTCCGCCAGCCCCACGGAACACAGGCCATGA
>SBFI01000173.1 GCA_006227875.1 Acidobacteriota bacterium | reverse complement strand
TCACCGACTACCTGTCCGAGATTCGTCGCGAGAGCGAGCACCTGCAAAGAGTGCTCGAGGACTTCCTTTCCTTTGCCCAGCCCAAGAGCACCCGCGTCGAGGAAGTCGATCTGCTCCAGATCCTCCGTCGAGCGGCCTCCGATCCCAGCTTGGCGGGAATGGAGGTGGAGATCGATTCGAAAGAGGGGCTGGAGACCCGCATCAAGGGGGACGCCCAGCTGCTCGAGCGAGCGGTGCGCAACCTCTTGCACAACGCGGCACAGGCGGAGGAGGAGAACGGGCGAGATGGGCCGCTCGAAGCTCGGCTTCGAGAGGGCGATAACGAGATCGAATTGGTGATCAGGGATCGTGGTCCCGGGCTCTCCGCGGAGATCCGGGATCAACTCTTCCAGCCGTTCACCACCACACGGCCCGACGGTGTGGGTCTGGGGCTGTCGCTGACCCTACGCATCGTCACCCTTCACGGTGGCCGGGTCGGTCTGGACAACCACCCTGAGGGCGGTGTCCAGGCAACCGTCAGCTTTCCGTTGGAAGGCTAGCCTGCACTTCTTACCGCCGTTCGTAGCGAAGCGGCGTAGCTGCCCGTAAATGCAAGGCTTGCGAGGGAGGGCCTGCGAGGGCGTACTCGCAGTACGTTGAGTAGGCCCGAGGGCACCGAACGGCGCCAACGGCGCCGTTTGGTCGCGTAACGCCGCAGATGCGGGCAGATACGACGCTGCAGTAGAAGGGCGGTGAGAAGTGCAGGCTTTATGGTGAGCCGCCGGGTGTCGAGCCCGCGACCTGAGCCTCGGCTGCCGCCGCAACATCTCTGAGACTGACCACACGGAACCGGCGGGGTGCGCTCCAGGGACCTTTGACGCCCTCCTCGCCGAGCGCCGAAACCCTCCACACAAAGCTGCCTTCTCCCTGCAGACCCAGGGTGGCCTTGGTGCGCGATCGGTCGTCGACATCGATGATGTTGTCGACAAAGAGTCGATTGCGCGCCACCTGCAAGGCATACCTCTGCGCCCCGGAGACCGGCTGCCAGGTCAAGATCAGACGCTCGTCGACACCGAGTTGGGTCTCGAAGTTGTCGACCGGCTCCAGCAGCACCGGTGCCGAGGGCAGCGGCTTTGGCTGTGACAGCTCGGTATCGGTCTGCACGACCTGTTGCAGGGCTGCCACCTCCCGGCGCTCACCGTCTCTCGTCTCGACCTCCATCTCACCCCTGTAGGTGGCGAAACGACCCACTTCCTGCTCCTGGTCATAGCTGATGACGGCGGTGGAGTCGCGCCGGACTCGAGCCTCCGCGGTCGGTGTCGTCACCCGACTGGGACTCTGCGAGGTGCTCAAATCCACCCAGCCGAACTCCAGATTGATGGTGCGCTCGGGTGAGGCACCGCTGCCTCCCCGACCCTGGCCGACGAGAATGACCGTGTCCGCCTGCACCGAGTAGACGGTTCCGTCCGCCGTCATGATCTCCGCCGAGCCCCTACCCGAGGTCTTGACGTAGTCGCCCTCTTGCAGGGCCACGCGGCTCTTTGCCGGCTGCCAGGGGCCCTGCTCGCCCCGCCTGAACTCCACACCACCCTTTACCGAGATGAACGAGGCCTCGCCGATCGACCCGCTGTGGCGCAGCGCGTTGAGGATCGAGGCCAGCAGCGTGCGGGCTCGCTCGGCGCTGGTCAGGGCATCGCCGTGCTCTCCCCGGGCCGCCAGGGATTGGGCCTCCTCGAGGTTGTCCCGCGAGATGGAGTACTCGCTGCGAAAACTCCCGATCCCCTCCTCGGTCGCGAGCCTCTGATAGAGGTCCTCGGCCTCCTGCATCACCCGCCCCACCTCACGCTCGAGGTAGCGCTGCTTGAACCAGTCGTAGCTCAGAAAGCCGGCCGCCACCAGACCGATCAGGGTCAGGACAATCGTCCAACCCTTTACGGAATCGACCGAAACCGTATACCAGTCGTATTTGCGCTGGGGGCCTTGCGCCGGGCTCACGCTTTGAAGAATAGCAAAGCGCGTGCCAGATTGGCGGTGCAAAAGCTCACATGAGGGGAGTAATCAGTCCCGGTATTTGGGGAATCCCTCCAGGTCGTGCTCCTTTACCCGCCGCAGTAGGCTTCGATAGCTGATGCCCAGAAGCTCCGCCGCTTTTTTCTTGTCACCATCGCTTTCCAGCAATGCCTCCCGGATGCGCTCCTCCTCATCGCCCCCACCCAGCGGCTCGAGGGCTCCCTTGAGGTCGGCGGCTCTCAACCGCGGACCCTCGGTCAAAATCACTGCCCTCTCGACGACATTGGAGAGCTGACGTACGTTGCCGGGCCAATCCTGTTGCTCGAGCAGCTCCAGGGCGTCCGGTGTCGGCCGCAACGGCTCACGCCGCTGCTTCTTGGCGATCTCCTCGACCAGATAACCGGCCAGCAAGGGAATATCCGAGCGACGATCGCGCAACGGCGGCAGCTCGATGGGAAAGACATCCAGGCGAAAGAAGAGGTCGGCGCGGAACCGGCCCCCATCCACCATTGCTTTGAGATCCTGATTGGTGGCGGCAACCAGTCGCACGTCGGCTTTCAGAGTCTGCCGGCCGCCGATGCGCTCGAAGGTGCGCTCCTCTAGCACCCGCAGAACCTTGCTTTGGGTGGCCGCGGAGAGCTCACCGATCTCGTCCAGAAGCAGGGTCCCTCCGGCAGCGGCCTCGAACCGACCGACCTGGCGGCGATGGGCACCGGTGAAGGCACCCTTCTCGTGCCCGAAGAGCTCGTTCTCCAGCAGCGTCTCCGGGATGGCGGCACAGTTGACCGCCACAAACGGACCATTCTTGCGCGGCGACAGTGCGTGCAGAGCCCTGGCGAAGAGCTCTTTGCCAGTTCCGCTTTCGCCGGTCAGCAGCACCGTGCTCTCCGTCGGCGCCACTCTCTCCACCAGCTTCAGCGCCGCCCGCATTCGAGGATGAGAGCCGACGATGGCGGGACAGCCCGGAGCGGCAAAGGAGAAGGACTCCGCCTTGCCCACCACCAACGACTCGACGAGCTGAAACAGATCGTCGATCTCCAGAGGCTTCTCCAAAAAATCGACCGCACCCAGCTTCATCGCCTCCACCGCCGTATCCACGGTGCCGTAGGCGGTCAGCACGACCACCGGTGCCTCCGGCTGCGCTTCCTGGCTGGCTTTGAGCACGTCGAGACCGGTGGCCACCGGCAGCTTCATGTCGGTCAGCACCAGATCGAACGATTGCTCCCGGAGTCGCTCGATCCCTTCCCCCCCATCGGCCGCCGTCTCCACCTCGTAGCCCTCGTCCGACAATGCCCGTTCGAGCATTCGCCTTAGAGAGGCGCGATCCTCCACCACGAGTATGCGACCGGACGGCATACCCTGCGCTAGCCTCCCTGTGCCCTTTTTACGGCGTCGACGAGGACGGCATCGTCTTCCGGGTCCACCGTCCGCAGGTCCAACATCAGAAGACCCTCGCGCAGGTAGCCGACAACGGGTGGGTCGCCCTGGCGGAGACGACGGAAGAGACCTTCATCCCCGGGTAGGGCGAGTGCTTCGCCCGGGATGGGTCTTTCGGGAGCGGCCCCACCGCCGAGAAAAGCTTCCGCCGGGACAATCCGCGCCCCGATTGCCGCGGCAAGCGACGCCAGCCGGCCATGGTGCTCCTCCGCCTCCGGCCACAGCCGGTCGAGCGGCAGCGGCGCCCCGGACAGATGTGCTCTGAGGACACCATCGAGCGCCGCGAAGGCTGCACGATCCGGACGCAACGCTCGGTACAGCGGGTGGCGGCGGCAACGCTCGACGCTCTCCCGCCGACCGACGATGAGACCGGCCTGGGGGCCACCGAGGAGTTTGTCACCGCTGCCACAGGCCAGATCGCACCCGGCTTCGACAAGCTCCTGGAGACTCGGGTGCTCGACCAGCCGAGAAGCTCGATGTGGTCGAATCAGGCCGCTGCCTTCATCGACTACGACCGGCAGCCCGCGCCGGCGACCCAGCTCCACCAGTGCCGACGC
>SBFI01000368.1 GCA_006227875.1 Acidobacteriota bacterium | reverse complement strand
CTGCCGCCGGAGCCGGCCCCGGTGGTCGCGGAGAGCAAACCCCAGAAGGTCGATCGGCGTCCCGCCGAGACGGGTGACAAGAGACAAGTTTCCGGCGAGGATGACTGGCGCCAGGGGTCTTCGAGCTCGCGCGACGTCCGTCGGGATCCGGGTCGGGTCCATCTGACCGTCGCGCCGGAGGATGCCTCGGTCTATCTCGATGGCCGCTTTCTGGGCTCGGCCCGAGAGCTCGCCGGCCTCCACGCGGGACTTCTGGTGGATCCCGGGCAGCACTCTCTGGAGGTCGTGCGGCCGGGTTTCCAGCCACGGGAGCTGGACTTTGGCGTCGCCAGTGGCGAGGACCTCGATCTCGAGGTGGCTCTGATTGCGTCCGGAGGGCGGTAGGAGAGCCGGGCTAATCCATTGCCAGCGTCTTCTGTTCCAGCTTGAGCAGCCAGAGCTTCTTGCGCTGGCCGCCGATAAAACTGCCGGCGCCGGACTTGGTGGTCACCACCCGGTGACAGGGAACCACCAGCGGCAGGGGATTGGCCATCAGCACCGAGAGGACCTGACGATAGGCGTCGGGGCGGCCGGCGCCTTCGGCGATCTCCTGGTAGGTGCGGGTTCTGCCGTAGGGGACCTTGGCGGTCTGCCTGAGCACCCGACGAGGGAAGTTCGGCAGCCCGGTGGCTTTGAGGTCGTACTCGAGCTCCAGGTTGCGGCGGGCTCCGGCCAGGTACTCGGAGAACCGCCCCAGGACTTCGTCCAGAAACTCGGAGCGCTCGGAGCGCTTGAGATCGGCAAAGGGCCTGAACTGCTTGCGCTCCTTGCCCTTGGGGACGATGACCACGCGGGTAAGCAGCTCTCCGGTGAGCTCGATGCCCAGGCCCCCCAGCGTGGACGGGATCAGGATACGAGTCGGCTCGACTTCGGACTCCTCGACGGCCGGGGAGGAGTCTGGTGGCAGGTCGGACATGGCGCAGAGAGTATCACGGGATATTGGGGGAATCGATCAGGCCGGTATCACCTTTATTTTCAAGTGTTTCCAGCGGGCCGTGGCGAGCTCGCCACCGAGGTCGGCATCCCCGACAAAGGACCGGTTAGGGACGCTTCGGACGGGAATCTCGAAGCTCGTGACACCGGCGAGAGGGAAGGGATCGAGACGGAGATGACCGTCTCGAAAGACCCCGCGAGTCCCCGGTCTTTCAACCGGGTCGGACCACCGATTGCAGACGGTGAGCGAAAGGGCGTCGGCGAGCTCGAGGAAGCGGTAGTCCCGGGCCACCTGGTCGGAGGTGACCGCCGCCCTCTCTTCCAACTCCTCGCGGGACTCCTCCAAGCGGTCCAGCAGCTCCATCCAACCCGGCTCCCGGCGCTCATGGCGGTGGAGAGAGAGTGCGTGGTGAGCAGTGAGCAGGGCGACGTAGGGCTCGTCGGCGAGAAAGCGCTCGGTGCCCCGTTCCCAGACCTCGAGTCGCGGCGCCAGCGGGAGGGAGAGGAAATCGTACGGCCGGCCGCTTGTGGGATCGACCCGCGGCGCCGCGTCGGCCTCTTGCCACCCGTTGTCGTGCTCACGCACAGCTGTCAGCAGGCGCTGGCGCCGGGGATGGCCGGGCAGACCATCGGTTCTCCAGAGGGCGAGGAGCTCGGCCGCAAAACGGGCGTGATCGGGCTGGGTGACGAACAGAAGAGACGATCCGTCTTCGACGACGATCATGGCTGACCCTGGTGATCCAAGAAGGAGAGGGCTACGGGCTGCAACTCTGTGGCTCGGGCCATATTGAGAGGAGAGACGGCATAGTAACATTCAGATTCCGAGCGAGGTAGCTCTGCTGGAGGACCCCAATGCCTTTTGATTTTCCCGAGCCCTGGCGAGTAAAAGTCGTCGAGCCGATACGCCGGCCCGAGCCCGATGAGCGTGAGGAGCGACTGCGGGCAGCTGGCTTCAATCTATTCGATGTCCCCGCCGAGGCGGTCTTCATCGATCTTCTCACCGACTCCGGCACCTCGGCCATGTCCGACAGCCAGTGGGCGGGCTTGATGCTGGGGGACGAATCCTACGCCGGGGCACGGAACTTCTACAACTTCGAGCAGACGGTCAAGGAGATCTTCGGGTTTCCCTATCTCGTGCCGGTGCACCAGGGGCGGGTGGCCGAGAACCTGCTCTTCTCGACACTTGTCGAGCCGGGGATGATCGTTCCCAACAACAACCACTTCGACACCACACGAGCCAACATCGAGGTCAACGGTGGGGCAGCCCTAGATCTGGTCATCGAGGAAGGGAAGCATCCCGAGGTCGAGCACCCCTTCAAGGGCGATATCGACCTCGAAAAGGTGCGTCAGCTCTTCGAGGAGACACCGCGGGAGAGGATCCCGCTGGCCATGATGACGCTTACCAACAATTCGGGTGGTGGTCAGCCGGTCTCTCTGGAGAACATTCGTGGATATTCCGAGCTTTGCCGCGAGTTCGGAATTCCGTTCTACATCGACGCCTGCCGATTTGCGGAGAACGCCTATTTCATCCAACAGCGCGAGCCGGGGCAGGGGAAGCGCAGCATCCCGGAGATCGTCAAGTCCATTTTCGAGCTCGCTGACGGGTGCACGATGAGCGCCAAGAAGGACGGTCTCGCCAACATGGGGGGCTTTCTGGCCAGCCGCAACACGGAGCTCATCGAGACCATCAAGCAGCGGTTGATCCTGATCGAGGGCTTCCCGACCTACGGTGGGCTGGCCGGGCGCGATCTGGAAGCGGTGGCGCGTGGTCTCAGGGAGGTCCTGAATCCCGAGTATCTTCGCTTTCGCATCTCCCAGACCCAGGCCTTTGGCAGCCGCATAGCCGGGCTGGGCATCCCGATCATCCGCCCGGTGGGCGGGCACGCGGTATACATCGATGCCAAGAAGTTCCTGCCGCATATCCCGCAGGCCCACTTCCCGGCACAGGCCCTGGTGGTGGCACTCTACCGGCAAGGGGCGATCCGCGGGGTCGAAGTCGGAAGCGTCATGTTCGGCCGCAAAGACCCCGAGAGCGGTGCCGACATCTTTCCCGAGCTCGAGCTGGTGCGGCTCGCGGTGCCACGACGGGTCTACACCAACACCCATCTGCGCTATGTCTGCGACTGTCTGGAGGAGATCCGTGACCTTAGGGGACAGCTCAAGGGGTTGCGGATGACCTACGAGGCGCCGGTGCTCCGACACTTTACGGCTGACTTCGAGGAGATCGAGGCGGTCAGACAGAAGGAGCTGGTGTAACGATTTCCATTTGGCGCCCGAGGCACTTGGGCTAGTATCGGGGCCAATTAACCGGTCGGTCGAGACACCATGCAGAGGTAGTCTTTGCCAGAGGAACTATTCCAGCCAAGGGGGTGGAAAGCATGAAGCGCGCTCTTCAATTGACTCTTGCCCTGATCGTTCTGACCGCAGTCATCTCACCGATCTGGGCGCAGGGTGGCGGTCTCCGCTACTCGATCACGGTGACCAAATTCGAGAATCGGGCCGGGTGGCACGGCTACTGGGATCTGGGCGACGCCTGGGGTCTGGTGATGACCGATCTGCTCAATCAGTCCGGCAAGTTCATCGTTCTGGGCGAGACCGACATGAGGTACGAAGCCATGGCCGAGCAGGACCTGGCCGCCTCGGGGCGGACGGCCCAGGGGAGCAAAGCTCCCGCCACGGGTCAGCTGACACCGGCCCAACTGCTGGTCAAGGGCGCGATTACTCACGTCCAGGACAGCACGACCGGCGGCGGTGGCGGGGTCCGCATCAAGGGGTTCAAGGTCGGCGGCGGCAAGGACAAGGCGGAGATCAATGCCACGGTCTATGTCGTCGACTCCACCACCGGACAGATCCTGGCTTCGACCAGCGTGGTCGGCAAGTCAGGCCGCAAGGGGATCAACGTCGGCTACAGCAGCTGGGACTGGGGTGGCAACGTCGAAGCCTTCAAGAAGGACAACACGGGTCGGGCGGTGGAGGACGCGGTGGCCGAAGCGGTCGACTGGATCATCCTCCAGCT
>SBFI01000185.1 GCA_006227875.1 Acidobacteriota bacterium | reverse complement strand
CTTCCATCGGTCCTCTTCTCGAGCTCTTCCTCGAAATACAGCATCGATTGGCTGCGGATCGCGGCCTCGGGCTGCTCGTTGGCGTACTTGAAGACAAGACCCTTGTCGCTGCGGGTGCAGGAGGCGCTCGCGACGGCAAGCAGACAGACGATGATTCTGAACATCTTGGTGGCCGGGCAGTGACTCAACATTTCCACGCAACTACTGGTTAGCCAAACAGCTGTTTGAAGGCCGCTACCGAGGCTCGGTATCCGGCTTCGAAATCCCCATCATCGGGTCTGTAGACACTTTCCAGTGAGATTACCCCATCGTAGCCGTCCTGTTCGAGCCGGGTGGCCAATGGCTCCAGATAGGGCGCCATGTCGCAGAACTCCACCGTCGCCTTGGGCATGTCCACCTTCGCATCCTTGATGTGGATGTGGCCAAGATAGTCGGGCATCAGGGCCTCGTACCCGTCGGGATAGGTCGGCTCGTTGGCGTAGAGACTGTTGCAGGGATCCCACATGATCTTCAGGTGGCTCGAACCGAGGTCGTCGATGAGCTTTCTTCCCAGCCAGGCCGACGGCACCATGGCGTTGTTGCCGGTCTCCAGCGCCAGCACCACGTCTTCTTCCTCCGCCAGTTGGACGGGAGCCTCCAACAGCCTGAGGAGTTGATCCCAGGCGCCCTTGCTGGCAACCCACTTCTCCGCACCGTTCCTGCCAAAAAGGATCATCTCGCGGCGAAAGCTCATGATTCTCACCAGCCGCGTGCCAAAGGCCTTGGCCATGTCGATACACCGCCCGAGACCCTCCATGTGCCGGGTGTGGTTGGCGTCACCGACCTGGGTCTCCCCCACCAGCATCCCGGCAAAGTTGTGCCTCGAAATGCAGGAGACCTTGACGTTGTAGGCCTCGACCAGCGACTGTGCCCGCGTCATCTCCTCGTCGGTCAGGTCACCGACTTCCTTGTCCCAGAGAAACTGCAGCTCGGCATACTCCAGCCCGGTCTCGACCATCACTTCGAGGGCATGCTCGAAATCGTCGCTGATGCCGTTGGTAATCACCCCGAGTTTTGGCATGTTTGTCTCCTTTGGCGCCGGCGGGCGCCTACCAGGTAACCTCTGTACCCGCGATCTGTTCCAACAACTTGACGATCGACCAGTTGTCTTCCTCCGGAAACAGCGACATGCCGGACTGGAAGAGCTCATAAGCGGCACTGGTAGTGAACATGGCGACCCCGTTCTGCTTTGCCATGTTCATGCTGATACCCAGGTCCTTGTACATCGTGGTGATCTGGCTGCCGGTGTCCTTGAAGGCCCGGTCCATGATCAGCTTGGCGCAGTTCTCCAACAGCGGGCTCCGCACACCGCTGGCGGTAAACACCTCGTACATCACCTCGCCTTTCACCCCGGCTTTGGCACCCAGCACCAGCGACTCGAAGATAGCGGTAAAGGTGGCCCCGATCAGCGCCTGAAGGGAGGCCTTCACCGTCTGACCCATACCTATCTCTTCGCCGACATGAAAGATCTTCTCGCCGACCGCCTCCAGCACTTCGAGGTTGGTCTCGAAGACCTCCTTCTTTGCCGCCGCCATCAGCGTCAGCGTGCCCGCTTCCGCACCCCCTTTGCCACCGCTGACCGGCGAGTCGATGACCTCGATGCCCTTCTCGGCGATCAGGGCGGCAATCTCTTCGATCTCGGCCGGATCGATGGTAGCCGTCACGATGATCGTCGAGCCGGGCTTCATGGTCTCGAGCAGACCGTTCTCACCGGCAACGACCTCTCTCACCTGGCGGCCGTTGAGCACCATGACAAACACCGCTTCTGCATCGGCGCCGACCTCGGCCGCACTGCCGGCCGGCTCGCCACCGGCCGCCTCCAAGAGACGAAGACTCTCTTCCCTCACGTCGAAGCCCGCCAGTGCGAAACCGCTGTCGATGATGTTTTTCGCCATGGCCAGCCCCATGCTGCCAAGGCCAATGATTCCAATGCGTTTCATAGGCTTCTCCGGAGCACTGTGGCCCGCCGATCGGCGTGCCTGAAACTCGAATTCAACGGTCTATTGAGGACGAAGCGACAGCTTCTCTCTTCGGTGTCTCCCTCCCACCACCGGCCGTCGCTCTCTGCCGGAGGGGCAGGTAAATTCTACCATTTTCTGCCCTCTGCAACCCCCTCGCGCGATGGTCCTCGATCGCGTCGATCCAGCCACCCATACTCCCGGCCAACTGCCCTTCGCACAATTCTCGTCAGATCCGTCACCGGGACTTTTTCACGCAATCTTCACCCTCTTTTCAGGTGGATGGCGAGGCGATCAATCGGGTTTCCGAGGGTTGCCTGGTCTCCGGGGTCCTTCCACACTCTCGTGTGGTAGTCTCGCCGGCCACTCACAGCTGACACCTAACCAACCGCATCGAAGCGCGATCGATTCCGATCGCACATCAGATTCGCACAAGGAGAGGTTCCATGTTGAAGAAGGTCACAGCTTTGTCCATACTCGCTGCCGTCCTCGGCCTGGGATTGACAGTCCCCGCTTCCTACGCTCAGGTCAGCAACGAGACCCCCGACTTCAGCGGCAAATCGCCGGCTGACTTCGCCGCCGAAGAGACCATGAAAGAGGTGGCCATCGGTGGTGTGCCCATGGGCCGCTGGAAGGAGGGGCTGCTGTTCGAGGGCATCTCACCACAGCCCTGGCTGACCAGCGCCGCCAACTGGCTCCCCGGCACCGAGGAGGTCCAACCCGACGAGATGCGCATCACATTCATGGGTACGGCACCCATGTTGCGACCCGGTCAGATGAACACCTCGATCTATGTCGAGCTCGGCAATGGCGACACTTTCATCTTCGACATGGGTGAAGGCGCCGTCGCCAACTACCTAGCTTCGGGGATCCCGATCAACCGGCTCAACGACATCTTTCTCAGTCACCTGCACGTGGACCACTTCGGCTCGCTGCCGTGGGTCTATGCCTTTGGTGCCTGGTCCGGCCGCTGGCACGAGCCGCTGCGAATTACCGGACCCTCCGGCCGCACCGAGAAGGATGGCGTCTCCTACATGGTCGAAGGCATGAAGCAGATGATGCACTGGCATCGGGAGGCCTTCAGCGTCTTTCCAGTGGCCTGGGAGATCGAAGTCAACGAGTTCGACTTTGCCGACGCCGGCGGTACCGCCTATGAAAAGAACGGCGTCAAGGTGATCCACTGGCCCGCCTCTCATGCCAAGGATGGGGCCTCAGGCTATCGCCTGGATTGGAACGGTCTGAGCTTCTGCTTCACCGGCGACACCCGGCCCAATACTCTGGATATCGACTACTGCAAGGGTGTCGACGTGATGATCTCGGAGACCCAGCCGGAGGTCGTGGCAATCAGCTCAGGTGTGCAGGGAGTACCGCCTTTCGTGGGGCGCTACACCATCGACACCCACCACACACCCTCCTACGCCGCGGGTTACGTCTTCGACAAGGTTCAGCCCCGAATAGCGATGACCACGCACATGCCCTATGACCCCTACATCAACGCCGAAACCATCGCCGAGATCCGCGAGCACTGGAAAGGCCCGTTCCATTTCGGCGCCCCCGATATGGTGGTGGTGAACGTCACCAAGGAGAGTATCTGGGTGCGCGACGGTGTGATTCCCGATTACCCAAACGTCAGAGCCCCCAACGCCGATGCCTCCATCCAGAAGTATGGCGGTCTCATCGTGCCGACTCCAACCTACCAGCGAGAGGACATCCAGTCGCAGTTCATCCGCGATGCCGAGATCGACCCCGATCTCTACTACCCGGAAGGCTACAAGCCGGTCCTGATGGAGCACTGGCCCACCGACAAGCCGATCTTCATCCCCGAAGAGCTGGTGCCGGAGAGCATGAAGAGCACCTCGAAGCAGAAATCGGACTAATGACGATAGAGTGGCGGGGCTAATTCACGAGGAGGAGACCAATGACCGCAAAAAAGAGAGCGCTTATCGGAGTATCTCTGACTTTGGTGGCCCTGATGCTCTATCTATGGGGACACTTGGACGGACGCGGAGGCAGTGCGCCGCAGCTCTTGGCAGAGTCCTTCGCAGCTGAGAGCTCGCCGAAGTTTTCACCGGTAGAGGCGCGCGATCGTGATTTCTACGCGCCCAACAGCGAGGACCTCGGGCCGGACGAAATGCGGTTGATTGCCTGTGGCACCGGTATGCCCACGGCCCGGCCGAAACAAGCGGCGTCGTGCTGGCTGCTGGAGCTGGGGAACGGCGACAAGTTCCTCTTCGATCTCGGAACCGGATCGGCAGAGCGCATCGCAGCCATGCAGATCCCCTACAACTACCTCGACAAGGTCTTCCTGAGCCACCTCCATACCGACCACTTCGGTGATCTGGACGCCTTGTTTGTCGGCGGCGCGCTGGCCGGCCG
>SBFI01000042.1 GCA_006227875.1 Acidobacteriota bacterium | reverse complement strand
CGAGATCTAGAATGAGGCGAGGCGCCTTGCCGATAGCGGATTCGAGCTCGGTCTTGATCTCTGCGACCGCTCCAACGTCGAGATCCCGGACACGCAGCTCGATAATAGTGTTCGTACCGTCATTGGTGTGGGTGATCTTCTTCATGGGCGGGTTACTTTCTTTACAAGCAGAATGCAATCGTCGCCGGCCTCGTTCTGATAATAGGCGATGCGGTCGACCATACGGTCGACCAGGAAGAGTCCGAAGCCCCCGTCCTCGGTCCCGTCGAGCGACGGACTCGGCACCGAGTGACGCTTGAGTCCGATCCCGCGATGGCTGATGCGGACTACGGCCTCGCTCGGGTACATTTCCAACTCTATGCGGATCGGTTTACCGGGCTGACCATGGTAGGCGTGTCGCATGACGTTGGTCACCACTTCGTTGACGGCTGTTACCAGCTCGGCTTGCCAGCCGAGGTCTTCGATGTCGGACTCAGAAACCGCCTCGCCCACGAAGGTCCGCAGCCGCCCCAACTCGCTCGCATCGCTGGTCAGCGTCAGCTCGCTGGACAGGCTGATTTTCTCGGGAACCGGCGATTCCACCTTGATGGCGATGCACGTGAAGTCGTCGTCGAAATCCTCCCCACCCGAAAACTCGACGAGCGTAGCGCGAATCTCGTCGACTACCGCCTGGGCGCCGAGGTGCCGGTGGCGACGCACACAATCCTGCAGTCGAGCGGTGCCGAACTGCTCCTGGCTTGGCGAGCGAGCCTCGGTGATGCCATCGGAGTAAAGCAGTAGGAGGTCTCCCGTCTCCGTATCGATCTCGACCTGTTGGAAGGACTCGCCCTCGATAATTCCCAGCGGGAGGTCGTGACCTTCGATGACAGTGCATTGGTCCCCGCTGGCCGAGCAGTGGATCAGGCCGGTGTGGCCGCAATCGACAAACTCGACCTTGCCTGTGGCGCGGCTAACGCGGGCGTAAAGGGTGGTCACGAAGCTCTCGAGCTCTATCAGTTGGGGCGTCAGGGCCGAGGAGACGGAATCTACGACAGCCGCCAACCGCGGCAGGCGGGTGCCGGTTGTCAGCTTGTTGAGCGCGCGCAGAAAGTGCGCCTTGGTTCCTGCTCCGATCAGGGCGGCGACAACACCTTTCCCCATGACGTCACCGATCAGCAAGTCAAAACACATGTCGTCGTTGCGGAAGAAATCGAAGAAGTCGCCGTCGACGCTATGCGATGGGATAGTCAGTGCCGCCACGTCGAGGCCCATCATTTCCAGCGGGGGCTGACCGAAGAGCAAAGACTGCTGGATGCGACCGCCGACCTCGGCCTCCCTCTGGCGCGCTTCGGCGAGGGCGACCTCCGTGCGCTTCCGGGCCGACAGGTCGTGGACCATTCCGGTAAACAGCCGCCGCTCGCCGAACACCACCTCGCTGACCGAGAGGTACATCGGAAAAGTGGTGCCGTCCTTGCGTAGGCCGACCGTCTCCCGCCCAGTACCAATCACCCCTGGGTCTCCTCCGTTGACGTACTTTGATATGTAATCGTCGTGCTGGCTGTGATGGGGTTCGGGCATCAGCCGATTGACATTGCAGCCGACGATCTCGTCGGTGGCGTAGCCGAAGATGTCGGATGCCGCGGCGTTGAACGAGTCGATGGCACCCCCGCTGTCGATGGTTATGATGCCGTCGACGGCACCTTCGAGTATCGCCCGGATTCGGGCCTCGCTCTCCCGGAGCTCGGCTGTCCGCTCTCCGACCGCCTGCTCGAGGGTCGCGCGTCGTGCTTCGAGCTGCAGGTTGACATCGTAGAGCTCGCGACTCTTCCCTTCGAGAAGCCTCTCGGCTTCCTCTCTTGCCGCCCGCTCCCGTGCGAGCCGGCGTCGAAGGGTCTCTTCAAGACTCATGAACCGGCTCGAGGCCGCACGATGAAACGGACGACGCTGTGGTCGTCGGCCAAGGGAGTCATATCGACGTCCATCGGGCTCCCAAAATGGTCGACACAACCCGCGATCAGTCCCTTGGCGAAGTCGGCTAGGCACCGTGGCGACTGGTAGACCATTGCCAGGGAACCGGGCTCCGAAGGCTCATAGGTGAAGGTCGGGAGCTCGGCGTCCGGGTAGAGTTTCTTGACCTCGACGTGGATGTAGTCCTCGATGCTCCTCAGAAACTCGACGGCAGAATCGACACCCTCGAAGAGCTCGGGAAACCGGTCAAGAAAGCGGCCGAACGTATGCCGGCCAAAGACCGTCAAGAGATCCCCCTCGGACACTCCGGTCTCGCGGCTGAGCTGGCCGACCAGCTCGAACATCTCTCGATGATCGTAGACTCCGACTGAAGTGTAGGCGCCGCCCGAAGCGAGCGCCGAATTATCGATGATACGGTCGACCATTTCGAGCGAGTACTCCTGTTCAACGAATTCGACAAATTCGACAAAGACAAGACCTTTCATCGGTTCCTCGCTGGTGGCTGTTTTCGGGGGGCTTGAGGCCCTTCTACCTCCGAGCTCTTGACGTAGACGCTTATCCTCCAAGTACCTGGAGCGGCCGGCTTTGTGGAGGAAATCGACCAGATTCTAGCAGCTTGCGGCCAGCTATTCGTCACCGCCGAGACCGCGGCGCCTCCGGACTACAGCTATTCGTTCAGGCGCTCGCGTTGACGATCAGCGCCTTGTGCTCCTTGGGTAGAGCATGTCTGAAGATGGCCAGGACATCGGTGCGCTGCCCCGGATCGACCGCAACGGAGAGGAGATTGGCGAGGGAGTAGGCGATGAACAGCCCACGCCCACTGCCGTCGAAGTCTCCCTCGCCGGCAAGCTGGTGCGAGATGGCGTTGCGCACCATCTCTCCCGTCAGGATGCCGGCGCCGTCGGTGACATTGACGGCAAAGACTTCGGGCGTCACTAGGGAGGTCAGCTTGATCTGGTCGACACCGCCCGATCTACCCACCTCTTGGCCGCCGGTACCGTGGGACGGCGGCGCTGAGGAGGCGTGGCGCATGGCGTTGTTGAGGATCTCCTCCAGCACCAGGCGGTAGTGGGTGAGCTGCAGCTGGGAAGGGTCGAATTCCTGCAATCGATGGAGAACCTCGCTTACGGCGTCCGTGCGCCGACTCTCCTTGTCGATGGTGCGCGCGGTCACCGAGCCGGCTCCCCCGAGCAGGGACTGCAGGTCGATGCGGAGACCACCGAGGGTACTCTCCAAAATGGGCTCGAAGAGGACCGGGTCGTCGACGAGCTCGATGTCGACCAGCGTGCGGACTCGAAACCGGACAACTTTGGGCCATCTCGGCTCCAGGGAATCGGCGGTTGTCAAGTAGAGCAGCGGACAGGGACTCTGCGGACGCGGCTCGCATCCTGTGCCGTGTAGGAGCTCGGCGTCGGCGAGGTCGGCGAAGATCAGTTGGAAGGAACGGTCGCCGGCGACGGCGAAAGCATCTGCTGGCGAGACCCTCGTCGGGTCGACCGTGGGCGGCAGGGCGCGAACCAGCCGTGCCGCGTCTCGCTCATCGGTGAGCGCGATCAGGGCGCGCCAGCCGGTACGGAAACTGCTCGCTCGCGGTTGGTCGTCATCTATCGGCGCTCCTGTCATTGCATCTCCGGGGACTGCCGCCGATCAAGCACCGTCACCCCTCCAGGCAGGCCCGCAGCCGGCTTCGAAGAAGACGGTACCGGTTGCGTCGCTGTCGAGACTCCACTCCGGCAGCCCAGCAGGTATCAGCCAGGTCTGGCCGCATGTCACGGTCAGCGGCACACAGCCTGGTGTCATGAGTCGACCGCCGCCAGCCAAGACAAAGAGCAGCCGCGGACCCGATTGCATGATTGGCGGCGTATACGACCCTGTGATCTCGATGCGCAGCAGGTAGAAATGGGGGTCCTCGACGAGCAGCTCGACGCCCGGGTTGTCGTTGGTCAGCAGCGTGCTCCGGGTCGGGGCGGCCGGCCCCGAGTCGCGCATCACCTCCATGGCCTTGTCGATGTGCAGCTCGCGCATGGCGCCGTCGAGCCCCGGGCGGTCCCAGTCGTAGAAACGGTAGGTGAGGTCGGAGCTCTGTTGGATCTCCAAAATGGTCAGCCCCGGCCCCGGCGCATGAACCGTGCCCGCAGTCAGGTGAAAGGTGTCTCCGGCAGCGGCCGGGACGCGGGCCAGGATGTCGCCGATGCGACCGTCGGCAAGCGCCTGCGCCAGCCCGTCACGGCCGATTCCGGGCTCGAGGCCGTGGATGATATGCGAGTCCTGCTCCGCGGCGAGTATGTGCCAGGCCTCGCTCTTGCCCCAGGGCTCGCCCTCGAGACGGGCGGCCGACTGGTCATCGGGGTGGACCTGGACGCTCAGCCACTGGCCGATGGAAAGGACTTTGAACAACAGCGGAAAGCCGACCGGTCTATCGCCGCCGGCCAGCCAGCGGGGCCAGCGATCCATCAGCTCGTCGAGGCCGATTCCCGCCAGCTCGCCTTCGGCAACCGGGGTGGGGTGGTGACGATCGCTTGCGAGCCACACCTCACCCGTGCCCGAAGGCACGTGCAGCGCTCTATTCAGCTCGGGCGGCAGGTCTTCGGCCGCCCAGATCTTGGGTAGGAAGACCGGTTCGAGCCTGAGGGGTCCTGTCGGCTGATCCATCATACGCTTACCGAATCGTAACCGAGCTGCCGCCGTCGCAGTGTGGAATCAAAGCCCTCTCGAGCGGCATCAACAGGCGGGCACCGCCCTCAAGGTGTGGCCTTCGAGCTCGTCGATGGTGGTCTTGAGCCGTGCCAACGCTCGGCCGCGCATGGGTCCGATGGAGCCGATGGGTCGATCGAGCCTGTCGGCCACCTCTTTGTAGCTGAGGTCGTCGAAGTAGATGAGCCGCAACAGCTCCTGGTCGGCCGGGGCAGCAAACGCGAGGCCGCGAGCGACGAGATCTTTTGTGTCTCCGTCATCCGTCGGTTCTACTACCTCGTCCTCGACGTATCGTTCGGCCAGCTTGCGGTCGCGGATCAGCCCCCGGACGCGCTTTCGCGCCTGGTTGAATGCTGTACCCAGAAGCCAGGGCCGGACATTGCGAATCGTGTCCGCCTTCATGACCAGTTGGAGGAGTACTTCTTGAAAGAGATCGTCGGCGTCCTCTTGCGTCAGACCGTACCGGCGCATGAAGACCGCGAAGATCATGGGGGTGTAGGCTGCGAGCAGCCGGTCGAGAGCATTCTGATCGCCGACGACGAAGCGCTCCAACAAAGATTGCCCGGCGGCATCGGACAGCTCGGACTTCCGGCTCTTTCCGGCGTCCTCGGTCGAGCTCGATTGATGCAGGCCGTCGGACTCCGAGCTCGGTGCAGGGGAATGGACCTCTTGATCCGGTCCGGCGGTCATCGTGGTCTGGGTCTCGCAAATCATCGATCGCATCTCCTTGAATTGGCTGTCGGGAGGCGTCTATAGCGAGACTTATGCCAGGAATCTTGAAATCCACGATGCTTCCTATAAGTTGTTTATTTACAAGCTTTAGGGTTTCATCTTCGGGGCACAGCAGAAACCGCTAGGGGTTTGACCACACGATATATCGTGGGGACTACGAAATTTAGGAGGGTGGAGACTTGCCGTCTGCCGGGGTGTCAGCGCGGGCGAGAGATGCCGAGGCGAAGCATCTTCGACTCGAGGGTGGTGGGTTTCACCTCGAGCAGCTCAGCCGCACCTCCGCGGCCGCGGACCCGCCAGTCCGTGCGCTCGAGGATGCGGATGATATGCGCCCGCTGGGCGGCGTCGAGAGCGGTCGGCTCCTCGTCGCGGCCCAGGGCCATTTCTGGGATATCGACCTCGAGCAGTGGGCCCGGACTCAGGATGACGGCGCGTTCGATGACGTTGCGGAGCTCGCGGACGTTGCCCGGCCACGAATGTCCCTCGAGGGCCTTCATGACCCGGGCCGGGATGGTGTCGATCCTGCGATCCATCTCGGCCGCAAACTCCTTGACGAAAGCGTGCACGAGCAGAGGGATGTCCTCCCGGCGCTCACGCAACGGTGACACGGTGATCGGGAAGACGTTGAGCCGGTAATAGAGGTCCTCGCGGAACCGTCCCTCGCGTACGAGTTGCGCGAGGTCGCGGTTGGTGGCTCCGATCACCCGCACATCGACCCTCAGAGTCGTGGTGCCGCCGATCCTCTCGAACTCCTGCTCCTGAAGCACGCGCAAGAGCTTGGGTTGGAGCTCGATGGGCATCTCGCCGACCTCGTCGAGGAACAGGGTCGAGCCGTCCGCCACCTCGAAGCGTCCAGCCTGGCGGGTGTCGGCACCTGTGAATGCGCCCTTTTCGCGACCGAACAGCTCCTGCTCGATCAGGGACGGCGGCAGCGCGGCGCAATTGATCTTGACCATCGCCCGGTCGCTGCGGGAACTGACGTTGTGGATAGCCCGGGCCACAACCTCCTTACCGGTTCCGGTCTCACCGAGCAGCAAAACCGTTGATCGGGTGCCGGCTACCTGTTCGACCTGTCGCAGGAGCTTGGTGGTCAGTGGGCCGCGGCCGACGATCTCGTCGTGGTGGTACTCGAGATCGGCCTCGAGACGAAGGTACTGGTTTTCCCTCTCCAGACGCCTTGTGAGCTCGGCGATCTTCTCGTAGGCATCGCGGAGCTCCTCTTCGCCCCGCTTGCGCTCATCGATGTCGATGACGAGGCCGAGTAGCGCGTCCAGACCTCGCTCTCCCACGGCGTGGCCGGTGAGACCGAGGAGGACCCAGCGGTGCCCACCGTCCGCGGTGAGAAAGCGATGCTCGGCGGCGCGCGGTGCCTGTTGGGATTCGCCGACTGCGGCGATCATCTCGGCGACCGCGTCGTTGTCATCGGGATGGGCGAGATCCGCGAGGCTCCTGCCGACCAGCTCTGCCTCCGCGACGCCGGTGATGGCAGACATTCGCTGGTTGACCGACAACAGTAGACCGTCGGGGCTGGCAATCAGGGTGCCGGCGGGCGCATCCTCGAAGAAGGCTCGAAACCACGACTCGCTCCGACGAAGAGCAGCCCGCAGGCCTGCCGCCGCTCCGGAGTGGCGGTCGGCATTATCGATGTCTCGGGTGTCGTTGTGGCCCATCGAAAATCCGCCCCCAGCATACTAGACCGGAGCCACCGGCCGATTGGGACTGTGGCTCCAGAAGGTATCAAAGGCCCGGCCCACAGGTACTGGAGTTTGGAGGCTCGAATTGAATCCCGAAGACGAAGTCATCGAACTCGCAGCCCGCCTGGCGCGGACTCGAAGGGTCGATGACAAGACCGGTTTCGGCAATCTCCTGCAGTTATTGAGCGAACTTTCCCGCGAGTTGGCGCGTTCGCGCCGCACCGGAAGAGTGTTCGATCTGGTGGTCTTCGAGACCAACTCGGAGCTGGATCCCTCGGAGATCGCCGTTCGTCTTCGGCCCTGGCTTCGTGACGAGGATGTCATCGCGCGGATCGCTGCCCACCGCTACGCGGTGATCATCGGCGATTCGAGGTCGGAAGAGGGGCGACGCGCCGGCCGTCAGCTACAGGTTGGTCTCCATTCAGTGACCCCGTTTTCTCTCGGACGTCGGGTGGTGCCTGCAAGCGACCAGGCGGCGGCCACCCCAGTTGGGCTTCTCCGGCAAGCGACCGCCGCTCTCCGTAGTGCCAGTAAGCTCGGCGGAGAGGGTGTCGTGACCTGGAAGGGGAAAGCGGAGTTGGTCAACTGACCAGCGGCATCATCCGACCGGGATCAGATTCGTCCACTTACACCGTCGCGTGACCGTTGCCGACTACGCGGTCCCATGTTCCATCTGGAGTGGGCGCAGTGCATGCCTGCTCCACGGGCTGGACGTTCCAGACGCAGCTGGCGTACTCCGCCACGGTGCGATCACTAGAGAAATGGCCCATCCTGGCCGCGTTAATAATCGACAGCCGAGTCCACCGGTCGCGTTCTTGGAAGCAGCGGCCAGCCCGATCTTGCGCCTCGATGTAGGCGTCATAGTCCGCAACCACAAAGAACGGATCGCCGTGATGGACCAGTGCGTCGAAAATGGGTTTGAAGAGCCCCGGTCTACCCGGGGAGAAGACGTCGCCGGTAATCATGTCGAGGACGCCCCTGAGCTCGGGATTCGCCCTATAGATGGCGTGCGGGTCGTAGCTCTCCCTCAGCCGGGCGACTTCGTCGGCGGCGAGACCGAAAAGGAAGAGGTTTTCGTCGCCGATGGCCTTCGCCATCTCCACCGTGGCGCCGTCGCGCGTACCGATGGTCAAGGCGCCGTTGAGGGCGAGTTTCATGTTGCCGGTGCCCGATGCCTCGTAGCCGGCGGTAGAGATCTGCTCCGACAGGTCGCTGGCGGGAATGATCTTCATGGCCAGTGACACCGAGTAGTCGGGCAGGAATACCAGCCGCAGCCGACCGTCCACATCGGTGTCATTGTTGACCACTCTGCTGACACCGTTGATCAGCTGCAGGATGAGCTTCGCCATGCCGTAGCCCGGCGCCGCCTTGCCCGAAATCAGGACGGTGCGTGGCACGATGTCGGCGTCGGGGTTGTCCTTGATTCGCCGGTATAGGGTGACTACGTGCAGGATGTTGAGCAGCTGTCGCTTGTACTCGTGCAGCCGCTTGATCTGAACGGAAAAAAGAGACTCTGGGTCGATCTCTATACCTTGCTCGTGCTCGATGAGACGCGCCAGCTCGACCTTGCTCACCCACTTGCAGTTGCGCCAGTCCTGTTTGAAGCTTTCGTCCTCCAGCAGGTCCTCGAGCTTGGTCAGCTGCGTGAGATCGGTCGCCACCTCGGGCCCGATCCGATCCATGATCAACTCGGCGAGCAGGGGGTTGGAATCGAACAGCCAACGCCGCGGCGTGATGCCGTTGGTGATGTTGATGATCTTGTCGGGGAAGATGCGGTTGAAGTCCGCCAGCAGGGTGTCACGCAGGATGTCCGTGTGCAGTGCCGACACACCGTTGACGGTGTGGCTCCCGATGACCGAGAGGTTGGCCATCCGGACGTTTCTGTCAGGCTCGGCACCGATGATCGAGACGCGTTGGAGACGCCCCGGGTCGGCAGAGTCGTCGTCCCGCAGCTGGTCGAGAAACCGCTGGTTGATCTCGTAAATGATCTGTAGGTGTCGGGGCAGCAGCTCCTCGAGCAGAGATACCGGCCACCGTTCGAGCGCCTCGGGCATCAGGGTGTGATTGGTGTAGGCGAAGGTGCTTTGGGTGATCTCCCAAGCCGGTATCCAGTCGAGGCCCTTGTCGTCGATCAGGATTCGCATCAGCTCCGGGATCGCGAGCGCGGGGTGCGTGTCGTTGAGCTGGACGGCGACACGTTCGGCCAGAAGGTCCCAGGCCGGGCCATGTTGCTCCTCGAAGTGGCGCAGCATGTCCTGGAGGCTCGCGGCCACCAGAAAGTACTCCTGCTTGAGCCGCAGCACTCTGCCCTCGTGGAAGACATCGTTGGGGTACAGCACCTTGGAGATGTTCTCCGACTGATTCTTGGACTCGACCGCCGTCATATAGTCACCCCGGTTGAAGTCCGGAAAGTCGAGCTCGAGGGTCGCTTTCGCCTGCCACAAGCGGAGATTGTTGACGACGCCATTACGGTATCCGGGCACCGGGGTGTCGTGGGCGACTGCCAGCACATCGTCGGTGTCGATCCACCGGAACTCGAGGCGCCCGTCGTTCGATTGCTCGGTCACCACCCGACCGCCGAAGCGCACGCGGTAGGAGAGCTCCGGGCGAACCACCTCCCAGGGGTTGCCCGCGCGGAGCCAGTTGTCGGCCTCTTCGCGCTGCTCACCGCCGACTATGGTCTGGCGGAAGATTCCGAACTCGTAGCGGATACCGTACCCGAAGGCCGGCAGACCCAGGGTCGCCATGGAGTCGAGAAAGCAGGCCGCGAGGCGGCCGAGGCCGCCGTTGCCGAGGCCCATGTCGGGCTCGAGCTCACGCAGGTCCTCGAGGCTGAAGCCGAGATCTTCGAGCAGCACTCGGCACTCCTGATAGCTGCCGAGGTTGGTCAAGATGTTCCGTAACAGGCGGCCCATCAGAAACTCCATCGACAGGTAGTAGACGCGCTTGAGGCCGTTGCGGCGGTACTCCTCCTGGGTGCGTAGCCAGTCACGGATCAGACGTTCGCGGATGGCCATCGCCAACGCTTTGAAGCTGTCGTGCGGCACCACCGTGTGCTTGTCGCGAACCAGTGAGTACTCGAGATGGCGTGCGAACGCTTCATCTAACGGGTGGCTTCGAAAGCGCGGCTCGTCGGTAAAGAAACGGGATTCGGTGTGCTCGGTCATGCTGGTGTCCTCCGCGTGCGGCGGCGCTCGGCACCCTGCCGGAGCCAGTCTCAGAACCGTCAGTACCCGCGAGACGCGCTTCGAATACTCGGGTCTGCGGATGGCTGGAACTCCGGTGCTCAGCCGAGAGCGAGCGAGCCGTCGCCGGGCCGTGCTCAGGCCGAGCGCAGCACGTGTACCGTTACCGCCGGTGGACAGAAGAAGCGCACCGGCACGCCGCTGCAGCCGACTCCCGGCGAGGTGTAGCCATGCAGGGCACCGTGTCGCCACGGGCCCTTTATGAGGCGCCGCGAGCAGCGGGCGTTGGTGAGGATCGGCACACCCCCGGGAAGACAGATCTGGCCGGCATGAGTGTGGCCGCTGAGCATCAGAGAGAAGCCAACGGCCGCCGCCCGCCGATAGATCTCTGGCGAGTGAGAGAGCAGGATTGCGGGCTGGCGCGCCGGTACGTGGGCAGCGACCTTCTCCAGAGACTCGGCTCTGTAGAAATGGGGGTCGTCGACGCCGGAGAGGTAGAGGCTCGCCCCATTGTGCTCGACGGCCACCGTCTCGTTGAGCAGAAAGCGCAGACCGGCCTGCTCGAGCGGCGGCACGAACTCGATGAAGTCGTGGTTGCCGAGCACACCGTAGGAGGGTGCCGTCAGCGCCTCTACGACCCTGGAAGTCTGCGCGACGGCGGGCTCGTAAGGCCCGCTCGTGCTGGCCCGGTAGTCGCCGGTGAACACGCAGAGGTCGACGTCGAGGTCGCGGACCCGGTCGATGATGATGTCGGTGAGACCTGGGTCGAGGTCGAGGTGGAGGTCGCTGAGGTGAAGCAGTCGCATCCCGTCGAGGGCCGACGGCAGCTCTTCGATGGCGACTTCGTTGGTGTGCACTTCGAGCGCCCGCGCGTTGCCCTGGCCTAGACCGTAGAGCCCGAACAGGCGCAAGGTCCAGTAGATCGCCACCGGCAGCCACTCGACGTTCTCGATGTGCAGCAGCGTCCTGCCCTGACCGAATACCTGCGCGGCATGCTCGACCTGCAGAACCAGTCGCTGGCGAAGGTGGACCTCGCCGACCCGCTCCGCCAACTCACTGTATATATCCAACTGCTGGCGCACCCGTGAGAGCTCCCTCGATGGTTATGCTAGCGGTGGCCGATCCGCCGCGTCCAGATAGTCCGCCGAGGAGGCTCCAGACCTCCGGCGGATCTGTGTCACCCCTTGGCACCCAGCAGGGCGTATTTCCCTGCGGACCTGGCGGTACTGAAAGGCGAGTGGTGAATCTGGCACGCCGAGACACCCTTTAGCCGAGCGGCCCGGCGCCACAGCCCTCAACTTCTAGACGGTAGGAATCGCAATGAGACACTCAGGGATTGATAGCCGACGTACCGCCCAGCGGCTGGGGGAGGTGGTGCGTTTCGCACTGGTCGGCATCTCGAACTCCTTGATCGACCTCGGTGTCACAAATATCCTCGCGCTACTGATAACGGCGCGAAACGAGGTGTCGCTACTCCTGATCTCCGCTGTCGCCTGCGCTACGGCGACCCTCAACAGCTACTTTCTCAATCGCAGGTGGACCTTCCGAGATGCCGACGGGAACAGCGTCCCGGGATCGGTGGCGCGTTTTGCAGTAGTGGCGTCACTGTCGATGGTCATCAATACCTCGGTCTTCTTGTTCCTTGCCAAGTACCTGCCGACGCATCTTGGACTGCCGGAACTGCTGGCGATCAACGTCGCCAAGATCGGCGGCATCGCCGCCGCAATGACGGTCTCGTTCGTCGGCTACCGATTCGGCGTATTCCAGACCGAGGAGATCAAGAAGTTTCGGCGATCCTTTCGATTTCCAAGTACAGACATAACGTCGTTTTCCTTTCAGGTGGGCGTGATGTTGGCGTTCGCTGCGGCCGTAAGGCTGGGGTACTTGCTGCTGACCACGGCGGTATTCGGCGATGCCGTCAACTACTCCCGCGTTGCGGGCCTGCTGGCGTCAGGGGACTTCGACGAAATCGACGCTTTCTGGAGCAATCTCTACAGTTTCTGGCAGGCGCCATTCCACCTATTCGGTCCGGGGCCGGTGCCGGCGACCATCTTGGCGTCTCTCGTCCCGGGGATAGCGCTCGTCGTGCCCGTGGTGTGGATGGCGCGGTCGCTCTTTGGACCTCGGATCGCGTGGTTGGCTGGCTCCCTCTGCGCCGTGCACCCGCGATTGGTCGAGTACTCGTGCAACGGCTATGCCGAGAGCTTTTATCTTTTGGCATTCACCTGCGCCACTGCGTTCCTGATGGCGGTAGTCCGCCGCGGCAACCTTGCGGCAGGCATCGGGTGGGGGGTGTGCTTCGGCGTCTATGCCGCGGTGCGTCCCGAGGCGGTGGCGGCCTTTCTGGTCAGTGCCCTGCTGGCCGTGGCGGTGGCATGGTGGATCTCTCGAGGTCGGCACAGTGACGCCGGCGACGGGCCACCGGCACTGCATTGGAGGCGGATCTTCGGTGCGGTGGCAGCTGGGGTCCTCGGCTTCGCCGTCGTCGTCGGCGGGTACGCGGCCGTCTCGAGGGCGACCCTGGGTGCGCCGGCGGTGCTGCAGAAGGCGGGCAACCTCGGTAAGCGGTTCTCAGAACAGCTCGACTGGGAGCAGGCGGCGCGTGAAACCTACGGAGCGAACGGCAAGCTCCTCGCTCCGAGTGAGGAGTCCCCGTCGTTGACCGCCACGGCCGAGGTGCTGATTCGGCGCTTCCCGCGCAACCTGTTCTACAGCATGGAACGGATGCCCGGCGTTCTGCTGTCGCCGGTGATCCTGTTCGCACTGCTGCTGCCGGTTTTCGTCAGCCGGGCGCGCGAGGACGTCGGTCAGGATGCGGTGGTGGGGTGGATGGCGCTTTTTCCGATTCTCCTGTACCCGCTGATACAGGTCGAGCCGCGACTCTTCTTTAGCATCCTGGTCCCGGTCCACATCTTCGGAGCTGCGGGCCTCGTGGCCTTCACCCGTTACGCCGGGCGGCGGTCGGGGACAGAGGCGATGTACCGCGTGCTGGCGATCGCCCTGGTCTTGTCCGGCATCGGCCTCACGGCGTGGAGAGGAGCCGCAGTGGAGCGCAGCTACTCCCTCCACCGCCAACTCGCAAGCTGGATCGATGACCACGTGTCCGACGACGAGGTGCTCGTGGGGTGCGGTTACGGATACATCTCTACCACCGCCTTTCTGACCGACAACCCAGCAGTGGCGCGGCTGTGGACCAACGATGCGACAGAGCTGGCCCCGTTCGTCCGTGCCCGGAGCGCAGATTGGCTGCTGGTTTACGAGGGCTTCCTCGAGCAGTCAAACCCGGAGCTCCTCGAGGTCCTCGATTCCGGCATTCCTGGCTTCGAGCTCGCTTTCGAGGCCATCGACACAAGTGGTCGGCGGGGACAAGTTTATGAGCTCGGAAGCCATCGCAATTGGCTTCTCGGAGCGTCCCACTCGGGTGCGGCGGAATCGTTGTCGAGAGTGGACGCCGAACGGATCTTCTGACGGTAAGCAGGCCCAAGAAACGGAGCTCAACGTGGACTTCTTCGAAGCGACCAATTGCTACTTCCAGGAGGCGGCGCGGCGCATGGACCTGCCCGCGAACATCGAGAAACTCCTGGTGACACCGACCCGCGAGCTGCAAGTGCAGGTGTCCATCGAGCGCGACAACGGCGAGATCGAAACCTTCATCGGCTACCGGGTCCAGCACGACGACGCCCGTGGGCCGATGAAGGGTGGTCTTCGCTATCACCCAAAGGTGGATCTCGACGAGGTGCGTTCTCTCGCTTCGCTGATGACCTGGAAAACCGCGATCGTCAAGGTACCCTTCGGCGGCGCCAAGGGTGGAGTAGTCTGCGATCCGCGGCAGTATTCAGAGCGTGAGCTCAACCGACTGACGCGGACGTTCACAGACCAGATCCACGACGTCATCGGACCCGAGCGCGACATCCCCGCCCCCGACGTCAACACCAACGCGCAGGTCATGGCGTGGATGATGGACCAGTACTCCAAGTACCACGGGCACTCGCCGGCCGTGGTGACGGGCAAACCGCTCGACCTCTACGGCTCGGCGGGACGGGAGGAGGCGACGGGACGGGGAGTGGTCCTGATGTGCCGTGAGGCGCTTGCTGATCTCGGCCTGTCAATCGAGGGCTCCGATTTCGTCATCCAGGGGTTTGGCAATGTCGGTTCATGGGCGGCGCAGATCCTCCACCGGCTTGGCGGCAGGATCATCGCCGTCAGCGACGTCGGCGGCGGTATCCACAACCCGGCAGGGCTCGATATCGACGCCCTGCGAGCCCACGTCGCCGCGACCGGCAGCGTGGTCGGCTTTGCCGACTGTAGTCGGATCGACAACGATAGCATTCTGCTACTCGAGTGCGACGTCCTGATTCCCGCGGCGCTCGGCGGCGTGCTGACGGAGGATAATGCCCACGAGGTGCGGGCAAGACTGATCGTCGAGGGTGCCAACTCGCCGACGATGCCGGCGGCCGACCACGTCTTTCGCGAGCGGGAGATCCCGGTCGTGCCGGACATTCTCGCCAATGCCGGCGGGGTCACCGTCAGCTACTTCGAGTGGGTGCAGAACAACCAGCAGTTTACGTGGACCGAGGAACGGGTCAACGCAGAGCTCGAATCGATCATGGTCTCGTCCTATCGCACGGTGCGCGAGATCGCGACCACCAAGAAGCTTCCTCTGCGCACCGCGGCCTTCACCCTCGCCATCGGGCGGGTCGGCAAGGCCACCGTGTTGCGCGGAATCTAGGGAGGCACGATGAAGGAAAGTGAGATCACGAAACTCTTGAGCCGCTCCGCGCTCGCCACCACCCTCGACGACGAGGAGCTCGCTTGGGTCGTACGGTCGGGAGACGTGGAGGAGGTCGTGGGCGGGACGCTGCTGGTCGAAGAGGGAAGCTCCTCCGAGCGGCTCGTCATTCTCCTCGACGGTCAGGCGGAGATCATCGGCCACGACGACAATGGTGACGATACCCGCATCGCAGTGCTCGGACCTGGATCTATGGTCGGTGAGCTCGGGGTGATCGACAAGACGCAGCGGCCGACACGAGCCCGCGCGCTCCGCGACTCCGTGGTATTCGTTCTCGACCGTGCGCTCGTAACCGATCGGGTGGATCGTCAGGGCGTTTCCGGGTTTGAGAGGATGCGGATTCTGGCGAAGCTCTTTGCCGCGCGACTGCGCGACGTCGAGGGAGAGCTGGTCAAGCTGCGGGGGCAACAGCAGGCGCTGCTAGACGTGCTCGACGGCATCTTGAGCGATCCGGAAGTGCTCGATGGGCTGATCGAGAGGGATCGCAGCTGGCGTCGAGAGGACCTCAAGGAGTTCAAGCAAAAGCTCCAGGCCGAGTGGAACTTCTGAGCTACAGGCTCCCCGTTCTGGGAATCAGCACCGCCGCCACAACTCGAGACAGCGTCTTGCTGCCGTCGGCCAGTCGCTCCCCCCGCCGACCAACCGAGCGAGCTCTGGCGACGGCGGCCGCCGGTCGAGCAGGCCGGGGATAGAGCGGATGGGGCGGGTGCGGGGGTGCTCGGCGACGGCGAACCACGGTCGCAGGCCGTCGGACCCCAGAAGACGTGCATGGCGGAGCACGTTCATCGGCCGCTTGGACCACGGTTCCTCGAAGAGGTGGGGGAACAAAGCGTAATGCTCGAAATCGGAGAAATGGATGCCAACCCGCAGCTCCTCGAGCCACCGCCAGCAGACGAGCAGCGCCTGCGTGACCTCCTGCCGGCGCTCCTCGACGACCTCGGTGGCCGGCGCGGGGGCTGGTTGCTGGCGAGCGTGTGCGGCCTCGCGGTATCGCTCGAGCAGCATTGGAATGCCCTCGAGTCCTGCCGGTAGGCCGTCCTCGAGTACCCGAAGCCGCTGATCGTAGCCGACCCGAAACCGGCCATCGCCGATCAGCGCGGCGGCGCCGACCGCCAGCCACGCCTTGTGGATGAACTTCCAGGTGCGATCCGCCCCGAGATCGTCAACCAAGCTCCACAGGATGAGCGCCGCGCGATTCGACAGATAGTGTATGCCTTCGAAGAGCGGCAGTCGCTCCGGGGACATTTCGGGCGCTGCACGCAAGGCTTCGCTGCTACCGCGGACTACGTGGTGGCCACCTACCAACTCGCACCACATCATGGTGAATGGCAGTGTGCTTACGTCTTCGGTGCGGACGGCGGAGAGCTCGACCTCGAGACCGAGATCCCCCTCCAGGGTCCGCCCGACAGCGGCCATCTCGGAGCGCACGGACGATCTTCGCCACGCCGGGAGTCCTTCCAGGAGCACGAACAGGTCGTAGTCGTTGTAGGGCTCCCAGGCATCGCCCCGCCGCCGGCCGCCGCCTTCGCCGCGACCATAGCCGCCGCCGAGTACCAGGGCGTGGAACCGCTCACCGAGACGATCTGCCGCCACATCCGCGATGCGTTCGAGGTCGCCGGCGATCCGGGCCTCGAGCTCGGCGTTGCCGAGGGTCGTGAACCGATGTCGAATTACCACCAAGCCCGTTCCTTCAGGCCCCGGTCGTTTCCCGGAGAGCTTCGCTCAGGCCCTGCCAGTAGGAGGATCGCTGTGCCCAACGGATCGCCGGGGCCGCGGCCGCGGCCAGCGGGTGCCTGTGCTCGAGACACCATGCCCAGTCCCTGGTCACCTCGGCCGCCCACGAACCGAGCACCCCCCTGAGCCAGCTGGAGGGCAACATCTCCCGCGGGTAGATCACTGCATCGGCACGGCCCTCGCCGGCGAACCGGCGGCGTGTTTCGGCGAGGGTGTAGTTGTGCGAATGCATGGCCACCGACTGGGCGGCATAAGCTATGTTCCAGCCCTCACGGCGGCGCTGCCACGTCCAGTAGACGTCCTCAGAGTAGCGGATCTCCGGATCGAACGGGCTGTCATGCCATACCGATCGGCGGATGGCCGAGGAGGCCATGGAGAAGAAGTGGGGCCAGGTCGCGGCGATGCTGCCGTCCCCGAAAGCGCGCTCGTAATCCTTGACCACCAGCGGAGTGGCTTCGGGTCGGGCCACCTGGCGGCCGTAGACCGCCGCTACCGTCGGATCGCGGTGCAGCGGCTCAATAAGCGACTCGAGCCACTCCGGGTGCTGAGGCGTGCAGTCGGAGTTGACGAACACACCGTAAGGCTCGTCGCCCTGCTCCATGCCCAGGTTGAGCACCCGTCCCGGAATGTAGGTGCCGGGGGGGAGCTCGATCAGCTGCACCGGAAAAGAGCGGATGATGTCGACGGAGCGGTCCGTAGAGCCAGAGTCGATGGCTACGACCCGGAAGCGGGGACCCGCCTGCTGGTGTATGGCCTCGAGAGTGTCGCCGACCACCCACTCGTCGTTGAAACATCGCATGATGATCAGGACCTCTGTGGTCATGGATGGACTCCTTGTGGTGCAGCGGCTGTAGTTGCCGGTACCTGGCGCACCAGGACCCGCCAGCGGGCAACCCGCGGACCGGGTGGCATCCTCGGAATGGCCGCCGCTACCCCGAGGAGCCCAAAGAACGTGAAGGACAGAGTCGTCTGCAGCAGCGCCCATTCGAGGGACACCTGCAGCACGACCGCAGTAAGACCACCGAGCCAGCCGACCATCCACACCGAGCGTAGATCTTCGCGGCGGTGGCCGAAGATGAAGAGCCCGACTCCCACGAAAGCCGTAGCTAGGGTGAGCACAAAGCTGCCGAGACCGAACCAACCGGTTTCGCCGAGCAGCAGGTAGTAGAGATTGTGGCAAAGTCCGCCTGCATCGAGGCCTCCCTCGTAGGGCTCGCTGTAGATAGTTGCCTCGGTTCCGTAGGAGTAGTTGTTGATGCCGACGCCGAGAAACCGGTCGGCAGCCATTTCGCGCGCGGTGTCGTTGAAGGAGTGCCGCGCCTCCCCGGAAGCCGCGGGTGCCTCCTCGATCCGGCGCACCATCTTCTGTACCGCGACGATGCCCGGAGGCACGGCCAACAACGCCATCAATCCAAGAATGATGAGCTTCTGAGGGTGGAGCCGCAACACGAAGGACAGCGGCGTGACAATCGCCAGCGCAACGAACAGGCCCACCCACGAACCGCGTGACAAGGTCAGGACTACGGCGCCCGCCCCGAGACCAAAGACCAAGATCAGCGGGATACGCAGCCGGTCCCTGACGTTGAGCAGGTAGGCAAAGAGGATCGGCAGGTACATGTTGAGATACATGCCGAGGGTGTTGGGGTGGTCGAAGGTCCCGCGGGCACGGTAGACTCGGCCCACGTAGTCCATCATCGTCACCATTCCCTCGCTCGCCACCGCCGCGGTGATGGTGAGAAAGATCAACTTCAGGTCGCTCTCGTCCCACACCGCATTCGAGAGTACCCAGAGGACGAGCAGGCTTCGCACCAGCTTGAACAGACCGAAGGCGGCGTAGAGCGGAACGTAGGCGCTGGCGGCGGAAAGCGTGGTCGTGACGACGAACACGAGGTAGGCGATGAACACCGGCGACATCAGGCGCGGCCGATGCCGCCCCGGACCCGTGAGCACGGCGCCCAGGAGTCCGATCACCAGCATGTCGAGGGTGCCGATCTCGAATCCCCGGACCCACCCGCGGTAGACCTCGCGCGACACGTAGTTGATATCGATGATCCTCATCGTGCCCAAGAAAAATAGGCAGAGGTAAACTCGGCGTAGTTTCGGCCACGCCTTGACCGCTGCCACCAGGCCCACGCTGCCAGGAATGAACAGCAGCGTAAAGAGGATCTGTTTGGCCTCCACGTCGCGCCACCTCGAGCGAAACTACCGCCCCTTGGCCTAGTCGAAGCTGGCCACGGCCTCCGCGCGGTTTTCGAAGATGTCGAACACGCGGTACAGGCGGGTCAGCTCGAAGATCGACTTGACCGGTGTAGTGAGCCCGCACAGGCGAATATCACCGCCGGCCTGCCGGGCCGCCTTGAGGGCGGTCACCAACGCGCCGAGCCCCGATGAATCGATGAAGTTGAGCGGGGTGAGGTCCACCACCAGTCGTGAGCTGCCTGCACCCACAAGTTCCTTGAAATAGGTTTTTGCCTCTTGCGCGTTGCGCGCATCCATTTCCTCCGCAACCGTAACTGCGGAGACGTCGCCGTACTGCTCCGTTTCAAACATCGTCTTCTCCCTTTTCTTCCATTGTTGGGCGTTGATTAATGGTCGCACTAGGGTTGCGGTTCGGAAAACCCTCTGATCCTCTCCAACGCCAGACGCGCCACAAAAACAGTGGGTTGCCGATGACATACCGTTGCCACATCCGTCCCGGCTCCTGTAGCAGGCGCCAGGTCCATTCGAACCCGAGCTCGCGCATCCACAGCGGTGCCCGCGGGATCGCGCCCGAGTAGAAATCGAACAAGCCTCCAACTCCGATCGCAACCCGGACGCGGAGCTGATCGCGGTGGTCGGCGATCCACCGTTCCTGGTGAGGTGCGCCAAAGGCAACCAGCAGGTGATCAGCCCGTGATGAGTTGATCATATCGACGATCGCCTTTTCTTCGTCTCCACCGCGGTCGAAGTAGCCGTGGTGGTGGCCGGCGACGCGAAGCCGCGGCCATCGCTGGGCCAGGCGCTCGACCAGAGCGTCGGTGACTCCGGGTCGGCCGCCGAGGAGGAAGATCGATTGGTCTCGAGTTTCGAGGGTGTCACACAAGCGCGGGAAGAGGTCCGTGCCGTTGACATTTGCGGCCAAGTGGGTGCCGAGCATCCTGCACGCATAGTGGATGCCGATACCGTCGGGAAGCACGACGGAGCTCTTCGACAGTATCTCGCGATAGCCGTCGTCGCGCCACGCTATGTTGAGGCAGTCGGGATTGACGAAGGCAAGCGTCTGCAGAGGACCATCGTGGGGTGCGTCGACAATCCACGACACCGCTCGGTGCATTGTCCAGTTATCCATGCGAACGCCGAGAATAGACAGTGCATGCGGTGCCACCGCCTTCCTCCCGCGCATGACCGCAGCCGGAAGCGCCCGCACCAGCAGACCGAGGTCACGGAACAGGCTCGCGGTGTGGACCTGCTCGACGGCGGCGGCTGAGCGGCCATCGAAGGCGATGTTGGCTGCGGAGCGGACCATGAAGAGGTCGGCGAGCCCAGGGCGGACCTGGAAGCGCTCGAGATCGACCGCGGTCAAGCTGCGGGCGTCGTCGAGAGCCATCAGAGCGGGCCCGACCAGGGACATGTCGCCGCGAACAATTGCCCACAGCCGGGGAATGTGCCGCAGTCCTCGCGGCGCCCCAGGGAGAACTCCCACCTCGATCGGTTTCATCCAGCGCCCGAGGTAGGTGCGGTGGAGCAACGGGGGCTTGCCGCGGCTGGGAGCGGTGATCATGGCGGCGACGGCGATGGGGCCTGTGGCGGCGCTGAGGATCGCCGCCACAGTGACGTCGAGGACACGGCGCAGCGCTGCCGTCGTGAAGGTAAGAACCCTGCCCGAGGCACGCAGCCAGGCCAGGCGCAGACGCCGCCGGCGGTGGAGACCGTCGAGCGCGGTGTGCGGAAGCAAGCGCTCAGGTACCAACGCCGAGCTCCTCGAGAATGGCCAGGCTACGCCGGGCGGACTCCTGCCAGGTGAATCGCGTTGCGTTTTCGAAGCCCCTGATTCGCAGCTGGTCGCGAACCGCGTAGTCGGTGGCGACGCGCCGCACGGCAGATGCCATCTCGACGGTGTCGTGCGGGTCGAAGAGTAGTGCCGCGTCGCCGGCGACCTCGGGGATCGACGACACGCCGGCCGCCGCCACCGGGATACCGACCGCTTGTGCCTCGACGATCGGCAAGCCGAATCCCTCGAATAGCGAGGGGAAGATCAGCGCGTCGGCACCTCCATACAGACTTGGCAGCAGCTCATCAGGTACGAATCCGAGCATGTGGACGTAGTCCCCGAGGCCGAGCTCGGCCACCGAGCGCCTGACAACCTCGGCACCGTTCCAGTCGCCACCCGCGAAGACGAGGTGGTGCCGGAATCCGGGGTCGTCGCTAATGATCTGTCGAAAGGCCCGGAGGAGTCCCAAGTGGTTTTTCCCGGGATGTTCGATTCGCGAGACGTAGAAAAGGTACCGATCCGGAAAGCCCGCAAAGTGCTCCTCGAGGGCGGCTCGGCAGGCGTGGGCGTCGCGCGGCCTGAAGACTGCCTCGTCGTACCCAAGACCGATGATCGTGAGATCTTCTTGCGGGTAGCTGGTGAACTTTGTGATGTCGTGCGCCGATGACGACGAAATGGTGATCACCCGTGCACACTGACGGATCATCCAGGGGAGGAACCGCTTGATGTAGAGCATGCGGGCCGGGTCGTACTTGCCCTCGACATGAAACGACGAGAGGTCGTGAACGACCGCCACCGTGGGAATCGGCGTGAACGGCACAAGCCGGCGGTTTCCGGCGGGCAAGTAGAGTGCGTCGACACCGGCGCGGCGGGCGGCCAGCGGCAGGTTCACAGCGTGCCACAGCAGCGACAGGGCGGGCCGATTCCATCGGTTGGCGACGCGATGCAAGGTTAGGTTGTCGGGCAGAGTGCCGTTCAGAAACGGGAAGACGGCCACATCCTCCTCCGCCACCCACACGTGCCAGTGATGCTCGGCGCCGGCCGCGAGCATGTGGCTCATCATGTTGATCATGTAGCGTCCGATGCCCGAGAGCCCGCGGTCACAGGCGAATAAGCTGACGCCGATCGAGCGGCTGGCCGGCCGGCGGCCGGGGTGAAAATTGGCGGCTGTCGGTGAATTCATGTTCCCGTCTCCATCCCCTCTGTTCCATTGCCTGGGGCATTTGATGCATCCGCGCGGAGGGTTCGCCAAACGCAGGAAATCCCTCGCGTCGGGTACCCACTCGTGATGGAGGGCGAGGAAAGCGGCCGCGATGGCGTGCTAACTCTGGAGGGCCCGCTGAAGCATCGCCTCGGTGCGGTCGATCTGAGAGTCGAAACGGTAGTTTTGGCTGGCCAGGTCGTAGCCGTTCTGGCCCATACGCTTGGCCAGCTCCGGATCCGCCAGCAACTGATCGAGGGCCTGTCCGTACAGCTTCCAGTCTTGCTCGGCCACAGCGAACCCGCTCTCTCCGTCGGCGAGCCAGTCGGGAATGCCGCCGACCGCAAACGCCACCACGGGTCGCGACGCCCACATGGCTTCGAGGCCGACCATGCCGAAGGGCTCCGGCCAGCGCGATGGCACCGCTACGGCGCGCGCTCGTCGGAAGTAGTCGCCGATACGGTCGTGCGAAACCCAACCGGGAAAGCTGACCTGCCCCCCGAGGTTGAGGCTCCGAGCGAGGTCGATGCACGTCTGCATGTGGTTGCCGGTGCCGACGATCAGCGCCTGGAAAGGCTGCCGGACCTCTGTTAGCGCCCGCAGCAGAAGGTCTACCCCCTTGCCGCGAATGACCTGGCCGACGAAGAGGACGACCGGTTCCTCCTGCATGGGAGAGACGTCCTGCTCGAGGCCCTTCGGAATGGGCGGTAGCACCTCGACCTGGTCCTCAGAAAATCCGTTTGTGATCATCATGTCGCGCATCCAACGCGAACCTACACACAGCCGCGGGAGACGCAGATTGAACTGCAGCTCGCGGCGTTTCTGCGGCAGATTGATGAGCCAGGGCAGGCCCGGCCACGGGCCGTTGGGAGTGAGCAGGCAGCCGTTGACCACACAGCTCACACCCAAGGGCTGGTTGCAGATGCGGGTCGTCAGCGGGAAGTACTTGTGCCGTCGAGGACAGTACAGGTCGTGGTCGTGCACGTAGCGGACGACCGGGAGGTGTTCGAGGATCGCCTCGATGGCGGGCACCGACGTGAGCCGATGGACGTAGGCGACCTCGAGCTCCAGCTCCTCGACCATGGCTTTCACCCGCTGTCTCCAGGGGTCGATTGAAACTTCCGGATCGAGACAAGGCGTGGCAACAAAAGGGGCTGACAACGCGTCCCGCTCCTGCGGCCGTGCCTCAGTAGACAGCAGCGCCACCCGGTGCCCGCGTTCTGAAAGACCGGTTGCGACATCGTTGACCAGTTGCTCGACGCCGCCGAAAAACCAGCCCTTCTCGTTGACCATGAGGATGTTCATGACGCCAGCATATCGTGCGCCGTGAGCGGGAACAGGGTCGTCCTGAGACACAGCCATTTGCGGAGATGTATTCGGCGCGATGCGGCGGGGTACTGAGGGTCGGAGGACCGAATGAGCCGAAGGATCGCGATCGCCATGTTTGTGGATGCCTGCGGGTGGGATGTCGTGGGACCGCGCCCCCATTTTCTCGACGAAATGAACCACCGCCAGTCGGTGGAGTCACTATTCGGATTCTCTTCGGCCTGCGTCCCGGCGATCCTCACCGGTCGGCGACCCAACGAGAACGACCACTGGTCGTCCTTCTACTACTCGCCGGAAACCAGCCCCTTCAAAGTGCTGCGGCCTCTGCGGGCACTGCCTTCGTCGCTGTTCGACCGCGGTCGCGTGCGACGCTACCTGTCCAAGGGAATTGCGCGGGGCTACGGGTTCACGGGCTACTTCCAGATCTACAATCTGCCCTTCGAAACGCTGCCGCTGTACGACTACGCGGAGAAGAACGACATCTTCAGACCGGGCGGCATCAACCGTGGCGACAGCATCTTCGATGAGCTGGCACGCGCCGGGGTACCTGCCCACGTGTCCGATTGGCGGCGCGATGAGACTGCCAACATCAACACGTTGGAAGCGTCGCTGGCGAAAGGCGATGTGCGCTTCGCATTCCTCTATACAGCCGCGCTCGACGGCCTGATGCACGAACACACCAAGAGCTCGCCGCTGGTCGACGACAAGCTCGACTGGTACCAGATCGAAGTCCGGCGCCTGCTGGACACCGCGGCCGCCAACTACGATGAGGTGCGTTTCGCGCTCTTCTCCGACCACGGCATGGTCACCATTCATACCGTCGTCGATCTGATGCCTGCGGTAGAGGCTCTGGGCTTGGAGGAAGGGCGCGATTACGCGGCCGTGCACGATTCAACGATGATGCGTTTTTGGTTTCTAGGCGACGGTGTCGAGGAGCGGATTCGTGCCGCCCTGCCCGACAACGAGAATGGTCAGTGGCTTTCAGACGAGCAGCTCAAGGCCTACGGCACGTGGTGGCCGGATGGGCGTTTTGGCCACGCGATCTACGCGCTCGAGCCCGGGGTGCTCCTGAACCCGAGTCACATGGGCACGGTGGCCCCTGCCGGAATGCACGGCTACCGGCCCGGCCACCCGGACTCGGACGCCGCCTTGATCGCGAACTTCACCCCTAGTGGTGCCGTGGAGGTCATCACCGACCTTCATGGCGTGATGCGGGAGATGGCGGCATGGTCGACGTCGTAGCGGCTCCGCTGCCGACCGCCTCGCAGCGAGTCTCGAGCCAGGCCGTCTGGTCGGTCCTCGCCAAGGTGGCGACCCTCGGCGGCACCCTTGGTGTGTCCATCCTCGCCGCCCGCTATCTCGGCGCCGAGGACTTCGGCGTGTGGTCGCTGGCCCGCAACATGGTGGTTTACCTGGGCCTGCTGGGAGCCTTCGGTCTCGATCGGGCGCTGCTGCGATTCGTGCCCGAGCTGGAGGTCCGGGGAGCCGGCACCGGGATCCGGCGGCTGCTGGTCCTGACGCTCGGGGTGCAGGCGCTGATGGCGTCGCTGGCCGGTGCGCTGCTGGTAGCGCTACGGCCGCTGTGCGAGCGGCTCTTGACGCCGAAGATCGGTCCCCTGCTGCCACTGATCGCGGTGTTGGCCGCGGTCTTCGTATTCAAGGAGACCCTTTATCAGCTCCATTTCGCGCTTGGTCGGGCGCGGGTTCTGATGGTCGCCACGACCGCTACCGGAGCGGCGTGGCTCTTCCTCACGTGGCGCTTGCTCGATGCCGGGTGGGGTGCGGGAGGAGCACTCGCCGCGCAGGCTGGAGCCCTCGCGTTGGCCTGCGTGGCGCTGCTGCCGTCGCTGCGCCGCACCCTCGGCTCGTTGCGGATGGAGTTGCCTGACACCATGCGATTCCGCAGATTGGGAGGCTATGCCGCGACGATCTTCGGTTCGGGCCTCGTCAACCTGGTCGTTCAGCGGCAGTCGGAGGTCTTCTTCCTCGCCATGGTGGCGTCCCCCGCGGTGGTGGGCTTTTACGACCTCGGCTACTCGCTGCCGCAGCTTGCCCTGGAGCTGGTGCCGCTGTCGCTTTATGCGGTGGTCCTGTCGGCGATCAGCGCTTCTTACACCCGCGATCCGTCGCGGCTCGGAGTACTGGTCGGCTGGTACTACAAGCTACTGGCGGTGGTCTCGGTTCCGGTGGCGCTTCTCGGGGCCGTGTGGGCCGATCGCGCGCTGGTGCTCTTGTACGGCGTCGAGATGGCGCCGGCCGGTCCCGTAGCACGTTTGTTTTCCGTGGTTCTCCTTCTGCCGTTCGTCTCGGTGCCCGTGGGAACGGCGCTGTTGGTCAAGGAGCAGGCGCACCGCACCCTGCCGTTTGGCGTGCTGCAACTGGTGGTCAACATCGGCCTGGACCTGCTGCTCATCCCACGTTTCGGGATCCCCGGCGCGATCGCGGCGGTGGTGCTGTCCTTTGTGCTCATCACGCCGATCACCATCCGCTACGCGCTGCGCTTCACCGGACCGTTGGAGTTCCCCTTTCGCTGGATCGCACGACTATTTGTTGCCGTGTCCCCGGGTCTGCTGCCAGCGCTGGCTCGCCCGTGGGCGCATACCTGGGCGACTGTGGCCATCGGTGTCGCGGCGAGCTGTCTGCTGATGGTCATCGGCTTCCGCTTCGGTGGGCTGATCGGGCCCGAGGAGCGACACCGTCTGGAGAGCGCACGCATTCCCGGCAAACGTTGGTTCTTGCGCCTACTGGTGAGGCCCGTATGAAGGTTCTTCACGTGGCCCGGCGGTTTACCGCCAACGCTTGGGGCGGCACTGAGTCAGTGGTGGCGTCGCTGGTCAGGGAGCAGCTCCGGCGTGGCGACGACTCGCGGTTGATGTGCACCAGCGCGCTCGACGAGCGCGGTGAGAGTGAGCTGATGGGGGTCCCCGTCCAGCGTTGCGGTTACACCTATGGTCGGGTGCCGCTGTCGACTGCGGCGCGCCGGGCCCTCGACCGCAAGGGCGGCAATCCGCTGGCGCCGGCGATGCTGTGGAGCATGCTGCGAGAGCCCGGAGTCGATCTCCTGCACTGCCACACCATGCAGCGGCTCGCGGGTCAGGTGCGGTGGGTCGCCCGCCGACGCGGCCTTCCCTATGTCGTGCAGCTGCATGGAGGTGAGTTTGCGGTTCCGAACGAGGAGATTCGTGAGATGAGCGCGCCGGCACGACGTAGCCTCGACTGGGGGAAGGCGCCATCGGCGCTGCTCGGCACAAGAGGTTTCTTGCGCGACGCCGACCTTATCCTGGTGCTGACACGCGAGGAGCTCGAGCGGGGTCGCAAGCGCTTCCCGAATACCCGCCTCGAGCAGCTGCCGAACGCGGTCGAGGCATCCTGGCTGGCGGCCGGGGACCGGCATCGTGGCCGGTCAACGCTCGGTGTGCCGGAGGGGGCACCGGTGGCGCTGACAGCCGCCCGGGTCGATCCGCAGAAGGGTCAGGAGCTGGTGCCCGAGATCCTCGCCCGGGTACCGGCGCTTCACATGGTGCTGGTGGGACCGGTGACGGTGGCGGGCTACGACCGCAAAGTGCGGTTGGCCGCCGAGCGGCTGGGTGTCGCGGACCGGCT
>SBFI01000014.1 GCA_006227875.1 Acidobacteriota bacterium | reverse complement strand
GGGGAGCGGGGGGAGTTCGTGGTGCCGCTGGAGATGATCACGGCCGAGGGAGAGCTCAAGAGCGACGACTTCACCTTAGAGGCCGCCTCCTGGCCCCTGACCGTCCACGAAGGCCGACCGGGACACGAGATGCAGTTCGCCAGTGTGGTCGAGCTGGGGGTGTCGACGGCCCGGGCGCTGTTTGCCATCAACAGCGCTAACGCCGAGGGCTGGGGCCTCTACACCGAGGCGATCATGAAGCCTTATATGCCGCTCGAGGGCCAGCTCATCTCGCTGCAGATGAGACTGCTGCGTACGGCACGGGCGTTCCTGGATCCGGGTCTACAGAGCGGTGAGGTGACCCGGGAGGAGGCACTGCGGATCCTGCAGAAAGAGGTGGTCTTCTCCGAGGCGATGGCGCTGCACGAGGTGCAGCGTTACATCTTCGACCAGCCGGGGCAGGCAACCTCCTACTTCTTCGGCTACTGCCGACTGATGGAGCTGCGCGCCGATGTGGAGCGCATCTTGGGCGACGATTTCAACGCCCGCGAGTTCCACGACTTCATCCTGGGGCAGGGCATCCTGCCCCTGTCGCTCATCCGCCAGGCGGTGATGGAGGAGTTTCTGGCCTCCTAGTCCGCAACGGGAAGCCCACTGGGCACCGACCCCGGCACGTCATCGCGCAGGTCGAGGCTCGCCGGGTCGGTGAGGGCGTGGATGAACTCGATCAGGTTGTCGAACTGCCGCGGTCGCAGCTCGACGGCCTCACCCTCACAGGCGACGCCGATGTCGGTCACCAGATCGGGGTCGTTCATGACCATGAAGTCGACGGCATCCAGATCGTCGCGAGAGGGTAGGGCCGCCTGGCTCTGGTCGTAGGTGACCAGCGAATCGATCGGTTCCAGCATGTGCGCGACGGCGGCCTCGAGGGTGTTGTAGGCACCGGTGTGTCCCCAGGGACCGGTCAGCGCCACGTTGCGGAGCGTCGGGGTGCGAAAACAGAAGCGGTCCGCCTCCTCGCCGGTAACCCGCTCGCGTCCGAAGTCTTCGTGACCACTGGGTCCATCTCCCTTGCCGGGTCCGATCT
The DNA here is from genome assembly GCA_006227875.1 of Acidobacteriota bacterium. GTDB lineage: Bacteria > Acidobacteriota > Thermoanaerobaculia > Multivoradales > JAHEKO01 > M0029. The sequence goes on along the minus strand of SBFI01000014.1, from coordinate 10,087 downwards.
GGGGCATGGCCATACAGTGGAAGTCATGGTCGGTCTGGAAGGCACCGGCATGGCACTCGGAACAGCCGGCCGCACCGTAGAAGAGCCGCATACCCCGTCGGGCGCGGAGACTGAGCACGGTCTTGTCACCGCGAAGGAAGCGGTCGAAGGGGCTGTTGTCGGCACGCCAGGCAAAGGCCTCGAAGGCGGCGATGGCGTTGGCGGCATGGACAAACTCGATATCCGCCGCCGTGTAGATGTCGTCGAAGGCGTCGACAAAGAGGTTGACGTAGTTGTTCTGTTCGTCACGCAGCCGCTCGGCCAGCAGCCGCCAGACTTCGACCACGTCTCCCGCCGTGGCCGCCGCGCCGATGTCGCTCTCGGTGCTCTGCCCCGCCATCTCGTCGGGCGAGGTCACCGGGAACATGGCCTGGACGGCGAGGATGTTGTCGAGGGGTGGATCGGTGGGGAGCAGATCACCGGCGGGGGAGCGGAAGCCCGAGGGCTGGGTGGGGTCGACCTCGGCGCGGCCGTCGTGGAACATGCGCTCGAACTCCTTGGCGCCCAGGTTGAAGACCGGGGGAGCATTGCGAGGCACCCGCTCGTGGATACCACCGGTCGCGACCTCCCCGGGCGACCTGGTCACACCGAGCCCCTTGCCCCCTTCGCCGACCGGCAACGAGAGCCCGTCGCCGGTGTCGGTCAGGCCGTGGTGACAGGTGGCGCAGGAGATGTTTTTGTTGCCGCTCAGCAGCTTGTCGTAGAAGAGGAGCTTGCCGAGCTCGACCTGGAGCGGGTCCGGGGCCCCGTTGTCGTAGTAGTCCTCGTCGGAGACCGGACGCGGCAAGAGCCAGGGGCGAGCCACCGACTCCTCGCTGACGACGATGACGACGTCGTCGCGTTGGGCGACAGCGGCTGGTGCCCAAACACTGGCAAACAGAACACAAATCAACAGCACTGCCATCAAGGTCGGAATCCTTGTCGAGGTCATGGACGAAATCCTCCTTTGTCCGCCAAGCTGACAGCGAATCTCGGTCGGCCGCAACACCCAAAAGGGTAGGTCGAGCGGGAGGCCTGGCGCTTTGCCGCGCTAGCTAAAGCTCGCGGCGCATGATGGGGCGGGTGGGGGAGCGGCGCGCGCGTTCGGTGAAGCCGGCCTGGAGGAACGCGCTGGCCAACCCGGTAAAAGCAAAGACAGCGGGCATAGGGTCCTTTTTGGGCTCGACCGGATAGCCCTCGACGATCTCGGCTCCCTGCTCCCGGGCGTAGGCGACCGCGGCCTCGAGCAGCTTCACGCTGACGCCACGATCGCGATAGTCCTTGTCGACAAAGAGACAGACAATCGACCAGACCGGCTTGTCGTCGAGCGGCTTGAGGATGCGGGAGCGCCCGAGTACCGGGTAGGCGCTCCTGGGGGCTACCGAGCACCAACCAACCGGTTGGCCCTCGCTGTAGGCCAGGATCCCGGGAACCTCGCCCGTCTTCATCAGCGCCCGCATGGCCTGGCGGTTGCCCTCGCCCTTCTGGCGCTCGAATTCGGAGCGTTTGATGCGCCACCACATACACCAGCAGCCACCGCAAGCCCCGCGCTCGCCAAAGAGGGCTTCGAAGTCGGTCCAACGGTCGAGGGTGACGGGCTCGAAGGTGAGCTTCATGGCTGGTCGGGCTGTGTGCCGCCGGTGAGGTCTGCAAGCAATATCCCTGTCAGCCCGGCACCCTGCTCGGTCTTGAAGATGTGCTGGGCGTGGGCATCTCCCTCCAGAATCTCGAGCCGTTTGGGCTCGGGGGTCTTGGCATAGCTCTGCTCGACCGCCGGCAGCAACCGGTCGCCGTTGGCGACCACAAAGAGAGTGTGCGCGGCTTTGATTTCCGCGGCTCTCTCGAGCGGCCCGGGCGCCAGCAGGATGAGCCGGTCGATCTCACCAGGCGCTGCCTCCATCGCCGCGCGGGCGGCGGCGGTGCCCCCCATGCTGCCGCCGATGACCGAGACCGTCTCGGACCCGGCCTGGTGCAGATAGCGGACAGCGGCCAGAACGTCTTCCTTGAACGCCTTGGGTCGTGAGCCCGGCTCCGACTTGCCATAGCCGCGAAAGTCGATAGCCAGAACCGTCAGCCCGCTCTCGGCGAGCACCTCGGCGAGTGGCTGCCAGCTCTCCTTGTCGAAGACCGCGCCGTGGGCGAGGACAACGGCGTGATCTCCCTTGTCGTAGAGGTTGCCGAAGACTCTGCCCCCGTCAGCGGTGGCAAAGGAGACCTCGCGCAAGACCTGCCCTTCCTCGCCGGCGCTCGCCGAAGCGAAGAGCACGCAGATGGACAGCAGTATCACGGCTCCGCGATTCATATCAGTCCATCGAAGATGCTGTGACCGACCAAGGGGCTGGCCTCCGGCTCAGTGGCAAGAGGGGATGGCGAGCTAGATGGTCGCCTTGTGCATCTTGCGCTTCAAGTGGTGGATCCGCCGGCGGATCACCTTGAGCTGCTTGTGGTCGTGGGCCGCCACCGCCTCATCGCGCTGGACTTTGAGCTCGCGGATCTTGGCCTTCACCGCGGCCTTGTCGATGCCCACGACTTCGTGATGGACGTGGGATTCGATCCCCAGCGCCTGACACAGGGCCGGCACCAGGTGGTCCTTATGCATGGTGGTGTAGCCGTGCAGGGCATCGTGCTCGATGTCCTTGGCGATCTCCTTGAGCTCGGCCACCGTCATTCCGTGCAGCTCTTCGTAGGTGTATGCCATTCTTTCTCCTCTGCGTGGCCTCGTATTGTACTTCTACCACCGGCCTACATGTACTGGGCCGGCGACTTCCCGATGTAGGTGATGCTGCAACCGTTGCGCGCGCTGATGCCGGCAGCCCGGGCCTCCTCCAGAATCTCGTCGTTGGCCGACCCCGGATTGAACCACACGTCGCCGGCTCCTTTGGCAGCGATCTCGTCCAGCAGCCGGCGGGTGGTGGTTGGAGGTAGATAGACACTGATGCGATCCAGCTCCACTGGCACCTCCGAAAGCTTGGGATAGACCGTCAGCTCCTCGATGGTCGTCTCGCTCAAGTTGACAGGATAGACCTCCCAGCCGGCATCTTTGTAGGCCCGCACGGCCATGTTGCCGAACTTCCGGCGGTCGCCGGAGGCGCCTACCACAGCGATGGTCTTCTTGTCCTGATCCATACCTCGACCCTCAGCTCCTTTTTGCCCTCAGTACCTGGCGCTCGTCACCGAGGCGCCGGGTGACGCCGGTGGAGTCCAGGTGTTCGAGGATCGGAATAGCCCACTTTCTGGTGAGCCCAAAGCGGTCCTTGAAATCGCCGACACTGAACTTGTCCCAATCTCCTTCCTGCAGCTCACGACCCACCTGCTCGATAGCCGAGCCGGAGATGACGAGACCACCCGGCAGACGCGCCAGCCGTCCGCGCTCGAGAAGATAGCGCACGACGCCTTCGAGGATCTGGGGCTTGGCACCGAGCTCCTGACTCACCTCGCCGAGAGAGGGCGGCTTGAGGCCGGCCGCGGCGAATATCTCTACGATTCTGGACTCCAATCGAGATTCCTCGGCCGTGAGCTCGGCGGCCCGCCCCGGGAGATTCACCTGATTCCCGGTGACAACCAGGATTTTTTGCTTCTCGAGCCAAGACAGATAGACGTCGGCCAGCTCGCTGGCGCGGCCGGGGAAGATGCGGTCGGTAGCCTCCGCCTTGGACATGCCTTTGGCCAGGCGCTCGCGGCGGAAATACGACTCGAGTACCTTCTTGGCCCGCTCGGCGACGCGTCGATAGGCGGCGGGATCCAGCCACCTGCCGCCGTGTCCGTGCCCCGGCGGAACCTCCAGGACCAGCTGCTCGCCTGCCATACGCGCGAGCGACTCCTCGACCGGAGCGCTCTCCGTTCCCAGGCGACGGGCCAGGGGCCCGGTCTCGGCACCCGCCTCGCCGGCCTCCCTGACCCACATCAGTAGCGTCTCGTCGTGACCGTCCTCGAGCGCCTTCAACGCCCCCTCGAGCTCCTTGCCCCTTCTGCGGTGCCATTGCGGATCGAGGATCTGACCACCACCCAGGGTGATCGGCGGCGACGGCCGGCGGACGATGAAGCGGTCACCACGCACCGCCACCACCGGTGCCGCCAGGCGGAGCTCGACCGGCCCGCTCTTGCCCGGCGCCAGCGGACCCGCCAACGGTCGCAGCCGGCCATGCACCTCGCTCGAGAGCAGATGAAAGCGCACCGGTGTCGATCCCCTGATCGGCTTTGGAGCGTCCGGAAGAAGGGTGAACGATCCCACCAGGCTGGTGGTGGTGGCAAAGGCGTCGGCGGCCGTCAACTGCATACCCCGTTCGAGCTCCTCGAGGTCGGGACCGGTGAGCTGGAGAGCGGTGCGCTCGCCGGCATCGGCTTCCTCTCGCGACGAGCCGTGGACCTGCACCCCCCTCACTCTTGCCGTGCTGCCGGCGGGGTGGAGAACGAGAGTGTCGCCCGGGCTGACGCCGCCGCTCACCAGAGTGCCGGTGATCACCACACCCAGACCTTTGAGATGGAACGCCCGGTCGATCGGCAAGCGGACCGGTCGCGTGGGGTCGGCTTGTGTCTCGTGCTCGCCGGCGAGCTCGAGGAGCTTGCCCCGGATGGTGTCGATCCCCTCGCCGGTGAGGCTGGAGACGGGAACGAGCTCGGCGTCGGCGAACGGAGTGCCGGCAAGCAGCTCTTCGACCTCCATCTTGGCGAGGTCGAGCAGATCGGGGGTAACCAGGTCCTTTTTGGTCAGGGCCACCAGACAGGCGGGGATCTCGAGCAGACTACAGATCGCGAGGTGCTCACGAGTCTGGGGTTTGACCCCCTCGTCGGCCGCCACCACCAGCAGGACGATGCGGATCCCTCCCAGACCGGCCAGAGCGTTGTGGACAAACCGTTCATGTCCGGGGACATCGATAAAACCGATCTGAAAGTCGTCCGCCTCGAGGTGGGCGAATCCCAGGTCGATGGTGATGCCGCGCTCCTTCTCTTCGGCCCAGCGATCGCAATCGATCCCGGTCAGGGCCTCGACCAGCTTGGTTTTGCCGTGGTCGATGTGGCCGGCAGTGCCGACGATCACCCGCCGCATCAATCGGTCTCGGTCAGGATTTCGCGGGCGATGCGGTTGATGGTGCCGCCGTCGGTGCGGCCGCTGAAGCGGGCCAGCATCTCCTTCATCACCGCGCCCATGCCCTTGACACCGACAAGCCCTTCGGTCGCCACGAACTCCTCGATAGCGGCGCGGACCTCGTCCTCGCCGACGGGGGGCGGCAGATAGGCCGCCAGGATCTCGGCTTCCTGCTCTTCCTTGGCGGCCAGGTCTTCTCTCTCCCCTTGTCGGTACTGCTCGATCGAGTCCTGGCGCTGTTTGATCGACTTCTGTACCAGGCTGAGAAAGGTCGCCTCGTCGATCTCCTCGCCCAACTTGATGCGCTCGTTCTTGATGGCGGTCAAGAGCATGCGGAGTGTGGAGACCTTCTCCTTCTCACGTGCTTTCATGGCGGCCGTCAGATCCTGTTCGATCTGCTGCTGCGGTGTAGTCATGCAGGGATTATAGAGCGGGGGTCACCTAGTCCTGTGGTAGCTGAATGGTGAAGATCGTACCCTGCGGTTTGTTGTCGTGGGCGTGAATGGTGCCGTGGTGCTCGGAGACGATGCGGTGAACGATCGACAGCCCGAGACCGGTGCCACGTCCCTTGGTCGAGAAGTGAGGCAGAAAGAGCTTGTCTTTGGCTTGGGCTGGAATACCCTTGCCGCTGTCGGTGATCTCGATCTTCAGCCGACCATTCAGCTTGTGCACCGAGACGGTGACCTTGCCGGGTGGCTCGGTCGCCTCGATGGCGTTGTCGAGGAGATTGATCAGCACCCGCTTCATCTGCTCCCCGTCGAGCCTGGCTTTCTTGGCGTTCGAGCCGATCTGGCCTTTGACCTCGACACCGGGTTTGACGCCCTGGTAGAGACTCAGTGTCTCTTCCACCATTTGTCTCAGATCGACCTCGGTCGGCTGCGGTCGGGGCATACGCGCAAAGCGCGAGAACTCGTCCACCATGCTCTTCATGGAGTGGACCTCCCGGGTGATGATCTCCACTCCATCTTCCAGAATCTCACCCAGATCGTCACCACCCTGTTGATACTTCATCAGCAACCGCTCGGCGGACAGCTTGATCGGCGTCAAGGGGTTCTTGATCTCGTGTGCGATGCGTCTGGCCGCCTCGCTCCAGGCGGCTCGCTGCTGTGCGTTGATCAGCTCGGTCAGATCCTCCAGCACCATGACCCGACCGCGGACGTTGCCCTGGCGGTCACGCATGGTCGACACTTTGGCTTCGAAGACCTTCCACTCGCCCCCGAGCAGCAATCGGACTTCGCTCATTAGTCGGCCGGATCTACCCGCATCCTGCTCCAGGATCTCCACCAGCTTGCCGCGCTCGGGATCGCTCCAGACCTCACGCAGCGGGCGTCCGACCAGGGCCTCTTCGCCGAGGCGGAGCATGCTGAGCGCGGCACCGTTGCAGGTGAGGATCCGGCCTTCATCGTCTACCGAGATGACACCGGCGGCGACGTTCTGCAGCACCGCGCCGATGACCGCCCGTTCCTCAGCCAGACGCTCGTTGGCCGCCACCAACTCGAGGTTGCTCTCCTCGATGAGCTCCTTGTTGCGCTGCAGCTCGCCGGTCATGCTGTTGAACGACTCCACCAGGACACCGAGCTCGTCGTCGGCCTCGACATCCACCCGGTAGTCGAGATCTCCTCCGGAGATGCGTTTTGTGCCCTCGGCGAGCGCTTGGATCGGCACCGTCACCCGGCGCGCCAGATAGAGCCCGACCCACGAAGAGGCGAGCAAAATCAGCAGCGTCACCATGAGAAAGGTGAGCAGGTAGCCGGCCTCGATCTCACCCTTCCGCAACTCGAGCTGGCGATATCCCTGGTAGGCCTGGATGAGCTCGCGGATCTGGGCTGCCACTTCGGGGTCGAGCAGGGTCCCGGTCACCACGATGGCCCGCGGGCCTTCGGTGCGGTCGGGCTCGGCCACGGCGGTGATCACGAGTCGCCCTTCGTCCCCGCCGACGCTCTGCATCCTCACCGCCTGCCCATCGAGCAGGGTCTCGACCAACAGACGCTCGCCCGGCTCGGGCAGACCGGTGAGACCCGATTGGGGATTGATGACACCGTGGACGAAATCGGTCTCCGAGAAGACGGCGAGGTAGTCCAGATCCAATTCGTTCAAGAGTCGCTGCAGGCGCCGGCCGAGCTGGGGACGCCGCGCGGGTCTTTCGAACTCGGCATTTCGAAGCTGCTCCAGTACCCGGGCGGCATCTCGCAGACGGGTCTGCTGGATCTGCCGATTGAGCTCCTGGGATACGGCGTACCCCTGACCGATGACGCTACGGATCGCCGACTCATCGAACCAACGGTCGATCCAGCCATGAAGCAGTCGGCTGCCGTAGACAAAGAGGAGCAACCCGGGCAGCAACGACAGGCCGATGAAAGTCGCCACCAACTTGGTCCTGAACTTGGAGCCGAGAATCCTGTGGTGTCTCTCGACAAGGACCTTGAAAACATTGCGCAGCAGAACAAAGAGAATGGCCAGGATGAGGGTGAGATTGACGTACCAGAGGATGAACAGGAGCACCTGATCGGTGACCAGGTCGGATGGGAGATCACGACTCTTCTGGATGGAGTAGTAGATCAGCGACAGGACCAGGAGCAGAAGGGCCAAACCCCCGACAATCCAGCGATTGTCCTTGCGATGACGAGATAATCTGTCGCGCAGGTCCAAGGCGAGCCAACCTATTCGCTATCGATGCGGAATTTCCGCGACTGCACCCAGTCGGTGCTCACCGTCTTGGGGATGAGCAAAAGCACCGTTTTGGAACCCAGATCGGCACGGGCTTTGACCACCAACCGTCGATCCGTTTTCACATCTTCGACACTGAACAGCGGGACTCTCGAGAAACGGGTCATGATCCGTTCGAGCTCATCACGCTCGCGCACCACCCTGCTCTCGATCAGCTTGCCGTCCTGTCGGAAGTTGACCAGGTACTCCTGGGTGACGGCGTTGTACTTTGCGATCACCTCCAGCGAAGTCGCATCGATTCTGTTGTCGAACCAGGTTTTGTGATCGCGGCTGAGGGCAAAATCGTAACGAAAGCCGTCGGCAAGGCCCGCCTGGATGCGCTCGAAAAGCTCGTCGGTAAAGCCGTTGACCAGCTCGAAGCTGGCCTCGACCCGGTAATCTTGCAGGGCTATCTGCAGCTCCGACAGGTGGGGCCTGTCGGGATCAGGGCCGCCAAAGAGGCCAAAGAGTGCTGCGGTGATGGGAAGAGCCGCCAAAAGTCCCATGAACACAGCAGTTTAGCACTGAGATAGACTCCCTGACTCGCGAGCGGAGCGAGTTTCCGGCCGCAGTCGAGTCATGAGCAAGGACAAATCCAGCTTCAAGCGTCTGGCGGCCAACCGGCGGGCCCGTCACAACTACCATATTCTCGACAAGCTCGAGGCCGGAATCGCCCTCTTGGGGACCGAGGTCAAAGCCGTGCGCGAGGGCAAGATCCAGCTCAAAGACAGCTACATCGAGATCAAGGAGGGCGAAGCCTACCTCGTCGGGGCGCACATCAGCCCCTATAGCCACGGCAATCGCCAGAACCACGACCCCGATCGGCCGCGCAAACTGTTGCTCAAGCGGCGCGAGATCGACAAGCTCTTCGGCCGCATCACCCTGCAGGGGCAGACCTGTATCCCGCTCTCCGTATACCTCAAAGGCAATCTCATCAAGCTGGAGATCGCGCTGGCCAAGGGCAAGAAGCTGTACGACAAGCGTCAGGCCGAGAAGGCCCGCATCCTGGACAAAGAAGCGCGAGAAGCGGTGGTGGACCGGCGGCGATAGCTACAGGACTCCTAACACGGGCTGCTTTAGTCCGCTATGACGCCCGTTCTCTTCTTCCGACCCCCGGTGTCACGGATCCGATCGAGGGCGGTCTGGCCGCCGTACTTGGCGACGATGCGGTCGTCGTAGTCGTCCGAGGTCGTTGCCACCGCGGCGATCGCCCCGAGCAGATTCTTGCGTTCGAGGGTCTTGCCGAAGACGGCATGGGTGAAGAAGATGTCGTGACCCACGAGGGAGAATGCCCCCACCGGGAGCTCGTGGTTGAGCTCGAGCAGACCCAGCAGCAGCTCCTCGTCCCTTTCGACGCCCTGAACACAGTAGGCCGAAACCAACACGATGGTCTCCTCCGGTCCGTAGGTCTCGACCGAGAGCTCGAGAATCGTGCTGCCGTAGCCGACGTAGAAGTGTCCGTTCTCCTCGTCGAGATAGGGGTCATCGAAGAGCTCGCCCAGATACTGCTCGACCTTCTCGTGAGTTTCCTCCTGGTGCTTGTTCTCGAAGTGCATGTCCTCCCCCTCTGCGGCGTACTTTAGCAGGTTGATCCCGAGCAGTCCGTGCCAGAAGTCCCGTCAAGTCGCCATCCTGCCCGCAGGGGTAGTTCTGGGGCTACCCGACAGTGACGATCCTACCTACCCGTCCGAGGGTATGCCAAAACCCCTCCCTGACGGTAGTTTCGCCAAGGGATTCGGAACACCCTTAAGCGGAGTCCTTTGCGTATCCGGGCTCGGAGCGGTCGTTGACACAATCGTGGCGGTCGATTAGGGTGCTCGAGCCGAGGCCTCGACACTATCTGGCGTCAGTCGTAGCAACAGCAAACCTTCGCAGGGAGGTCATCGAACCATGAGACGACAAGCGATTCCTCAGTTGAGAGCGCTGGGCATTACTGGGCATTATAGTGGCGGCGCTTCTGGTCGCCGCACCGGTCTTCCCGGCCGGCTTCGGCATCTTCGAACAGGGCACCAAGGCCATGGGTATGGCGAGCGCTTTTGCCGCGCAGGCCGACGACCCGTCGGCGATGTTCTACAACGTCGGCGGCCTTGCCTTTTTCGACGAGCGTGAGTTTGCAATCGGCCTCACCTACATCACCTCGACCGAGGCCACATTTGACGGCACCGGTGCGCTGGAAGGGGTGCATGCCGAGCAGGAGGACCTGTCGGAGATTCCGCCCCACTTCTACTTTGTTCAGCCGATCAACGACAAGTGGAACTTCGGCTTCTCGCTCAACGC
>SBFI01000378.1 GCA_006227875.1 Acidobacteriota bacterium | reverse complement strand
AGTCCACTTTGTCGCTCGAAGATTCTGGCACTACTGAAGGCCCCGTGTATGCCCACGACCAAGGGCAGGGCACGAGATCCGTCGTATCCCTCGGGAACGTGAGCGAGGTAGCTTCGGCGAAAGCCTCCGACGCGGTCTTCCATCAACCGCTTGTACGTTCCTGAGGGACGCATATTCTCCACGTCGGACTGGGAGGGCGATAAAGCCACCGCTGCACTGTGAGGCAGTACACACAGTAGGGCAATCCAGAGAGCTGCAACCAGTCGATCATATCTGTACGCCCGATCTGTGGCACCTCGCTCATACGTCAAAGCTAGGTTTCGTCTCAGATGCTTCATCTCGTCTCCTCGATGCCCGCTCGTGAAGCCTCCTCGTTATCGGGAAGAAGCGCTGCAAGCGGGCAAGTAGAAAGATGAGCTCCATTCGCCACCTAACACTCCAGCTCAGTTTCGTATGGCCCGCAAATATGGATGTGGCCGCCCCCAGCAGATCGTGCCGTGCAGAAGATTGACAGAGCAGATCACGAAAAGCGGTATCGTAGAAACTTCTAACGTACCGCCGAAAGTGACGGTACCGCCTGCGTTGGCTCTGCTCGTACCGCCCGAATGCTTCTGATCGAGCTCGTCCATTTGAAAGCGCCGCATCGACTGCTTTGGCTGCCTGTTCTCCCGCTTCGAGCGCCAGCTGAACACCGGTCGAGAACACCGGATCCAAAAAGGAACCCGCATCCCCTGCCAGGAGCCACCGGTCGCCCACGTATTGGATACAAGAATAGCTGAAATCCGCTTCGTGCCTGACCTCAGTGGTCCGTCGAGCTGCCTGCATCTGGCTGGCGACAACGGGTGTCGACGAAAGCAACTTCAAGAAAGCATCCTCTTTGTTCCGCTCGTTAGCCCGCCTGAGAACCTCCTTCGGAACCACTGCTCCGACGCTGGTGAGCTCGTCGGATAGAGGGATGAGCCACAGCCAACTCAGGTCACGTCGTGAGATGACCTGGATGTCTCCAGCCGGCACCTGGTCTGGCGGCTGAACATTCTCAAAATGCGCATATACCGCGACGCTCTGCAGATCCGGGTCGACGCGTCGCAGACCGAGTCGCTTGGCGAGAAAGCCGGCCTGGCCGGATGCATCGACCAGGAATCGTCCGTACAGCGTCTCAACGTTCCCGGCCGATTTCGTTCCCGTGGCCGCAACGTGGACTCTGACCTCATTGGAGTTGAACTCGACACCGGTGGCCCTGCAGGACTGGCGGATCTCCGCGCCCTTGTCTCCCGCGGTGTCGAGCAGGATCTGGTCGAAGCGCGACCGCTCCACCTGGTAGGTTCTGCCGGAGCCCGCGTCGAGTCCGCGGGCAAAGACGATCGAGGCGCCGGTCGATCCATTCTCGAAGAGGATTGACGCGCCCCGCTTGGTGACAAAGCCCTGGTGCTCCAATCGCGAAGTTATCCCGAGACGCCCGAAGATCGGCTGACTGGCCGGAAGCAGCGACTCACCGATGTGAACCCTGGGAAAGCTCTCGCGCTCCACCACAACGACTCGGTGACCGGCCTCAGCCAGCAGAGCTGCTGCGGTCGAGCCAGCTGGCCCCCCACCCACCACTATGACGTCGTACACTCGAGTTTGGTGCCGCCCGGCCACTCTCATGGTTCCTGTGCCGCTGAAATCCGTTCAACCATCGAAAAGAGTCTATTGTAGGGTGACCAGGGAAGGAAAAACCCGTTCTTATTGTTAACAAGAGCAGAAGATATGGTCGAGAAACTCAACGGATCCGAGGCCTCGGCCGAGGCTTCAGAGGCCGCCGTGACACCCGAGGTTGAAGCGCCGACGGAACTCGATGCCCGTCAGCAGGCAGACAGGTTGGCCTGTCTCCTATCGGTCACGCAGGAGATCAACGCCACCCCGGATCTGAAGGACGGTCTGCGGAGGGTAGCCGACTGCCTCGAGCAATTTGTCGACTACGACACCCTCGGCATCCTGCTGGTGGATGACATGGGGCGCGAGCTCCAGTTCGAGCTGGCGGTCGGCTTCCGCGAAGAGGTGGCGAAACACTGGCGCTTTGGTATGGGCCAGGGGATCGTCGGCACCGCCGCCGAGAGCAAGGAAGCCGTGCTCGTTCCCGACACGAAAAAGGACCCGCGCTATATCCAGGCCACCGAGGGCGTGCGCTCTGAGTTGGCGATCCCCTTGGTGGCCAAAGACCGGACTATCGGGGTACTCGACCTGGGGTCGGGCAAGCCCGGTTTCTTCACCGAGGAGCACCGGCGGCTGCTGGAGCCCCTCGGTGGACAACTCGCCAACGCCATCGATAACTCCCGTCTCTACAACAATCTACAGGAGCAGGCGCAGACGCTGTCGATGCTCCACGAGGTGAATCGCGAGCTGGCCTCGATCCTGGACAGCGAAGAGCTGCTGGAGAAGGTTGCCGAGCTCGTCCGCCGGTTGATCGACCACGACGTCTTCACGGTTCTGCTCTGGAACGAAGAGGCCCAGCTGCTGGAGCCCCGGATCTCCTTCTATCGCGATGGCCCCAGAGTGGGCACCGCGCGCAGCCTGGCTCTGGGTCAAGGAATCTGCGGCACCGCGGCCGCACTTCAACAGAGCCTGCGGGTTCCCAACATCCATCTCGATCCCCGTTATGTCTCCTGTGTCTCCGATGTGGAAGTGCGCTCCGAGCTCGCCGTTCCGATGACGGTCAAGGGACAGCTGGTGGGTGTTCTGGATCTCGAGAGCACCGAGTACGACGCCTTCACCTCACAGCAAGAGCAGACCCTTTCGACCCTCGGCTCGGCACTGGCCATCGCGCTCGAGAACGCTAGGCTCTACGAGCAGTTGCGCAAGGACGAACAGCGTCTCGAGCAGGACGACCTGTCGACAGCTCGGGAGATCCAGAAGCAGCTGCTACCCAAGACGAGCCCGTGGCTGCCAGGTCTCCGGGTGGCCGTCGGCTACGAGCCGGCGCGGCACCTGGGTGGTGATTTCTACGATTTCCTGCCATGTTGCGAAGGTCAGATGGCGCTGGCGGTGGGTGATGTATCGGGCAAATCGACCTCGGCTGCGCTCTACGGCTCTCTCGCCGTGGGCATGCTGCGCGAACAGGTGGATCGGACCGGAATGCAGCCGGCCGACATCCTGGCCAACATGAACACCAAGCTCCACCAGCTCGAGATCGACAACCGCTTCGTGGCCATGCTCTTTGCCTTCTACAACGATGCCGACCGCTCGCTCACTCTGGCCAATTCGGGGCTCCCCCGGCCCTATCTCCTCCGCGACTGGTCGGTGGAGCAGATCGACGCCGTGGGGGTGCCGCTCGGGATGTTTGCCGATCGCACCTACGACGAGATCACCCTCGAGCTTCGATCGAGAGACATGGTCGTCATCTACACCGACGGCATCGACGAGAGCCTCAATGCGGCAGGAGACGAGCTGGGAACCCAGCGGCTGGAGCAGATTCTCCGCCAGCTCGCCGGTGGGTCGGCACGCGAGGTGGCCGATGGCATCATGGACGCCGTGCGCCGCTACTCCGGCAACACCGAGCCGTCTGACGACCGCACGGTCGTGGTGATCAAGATCACCGACAGTTGAGCTGCCCGCCCGCGGCCTGTTCCGTTGGTTGAGACAAGGCCGCGGTTCCATCGACTATGCTCGCCTCTGCTCCACCATGACAGGACGCCGGCAGCAGGGACCGCGAGGCCGCGGTACCGCCAGCAATCCGCTCGGCCGCTTCGAGAGGATCGAAGTGGTCGCCGATGAGCCGCTGCCGGACCGCGTACCGACCGTCTTTCTCCGGGATTCGAGCCGCACCATCCTGGCACGTAACGAAAGCCCGGACGTGCCGTTCGATGTCTCCATCAACCCATATCGTGGGTGCGAGCACGGCTGTGCCTACTGCTACGCCCGACCGACTCACGAGTACTTGGGTTTTTCGGCCGGTCTCGACTTCGAGACCAGGATCCTGATCAAGGAGGATGCGGCCGAGCTACTCCGAGCAGAGCTCGAATCCCCTCGCTGGAGACCAGAGGTGGTCGGCATCAGTGGGGTCACCGACCCCTATCAGCCGGTGGAACGAAAGATGGAGCTCACCCGCCGCTGTCTCGAGGTGCTCGCCATCTATCGCAATCCGGTGGCGCTGATCACCAAGAACCACCTGGTGACCCGCGACATCGACCTGCTCGCCGAGCTGGCCCGCCACCAAGCCGCGACCGTCGTCATCTCCATCACCACCCTCGAGGGGGAGCTGACACGGGTGATGGAGCCACGGACCTCCCACCCGCGTGACCGGCTGCGGGCGCTCGAGGAGCTCGCGCAGCGCCGGATCCCCTGCGGCGTTCTGGTCGCACCGATCATCCCCGGTCTCAACGATCACGAGATTCCCGCCATCTTGAAGGCGGCGGCAGAGGCTGGGGCCGGCTTTGCCAGCTTTATTCCGCTCCGTCTGCCGGGCGCGGTCGCCGGTCTGTTCGAGGACTGGCTCGAGCGACACCTCCCCGACCGGCGCCGGAAGATACTCAACCGCATCCGCTCGACGCGCGGTGGGAAGCTCAACGACCCCAACTTCGGCAGCCGCATGCAGGGCAAGGGGGTCTTTGCCGACCAGATCCGGTCGCTGTTCGAGGCCTCGCGCCGACGTTACGGTCTCGAGCCCAGTGGACCCGAGCTCTCGACCAAGGCCTTTCGCCGGCAGGGCGAGGAACAGTTAAGCTTGCTCTGACGAGGAGGACGACAAAGATGCCCGTTGAAGAAGGGAAGACCGCACCGGCCTTCACCCTGCCGGATCAGAACGGCGACAAGGTTTCACTCGAGGACTTTCGCGGCGAGGATGTGATCGTCTATTTCTACCCCCGGGACGACACGCCCGGTTGCACAAAGGAGGCCTGCGGCTTCCGCGACCTTTGGCAGGACATCCGCAGAGAGGGAGCCACGGTTCTGGGGATCTCGCCGGACGGGCCCGAGGCTCACCAAAAGTTCATCGGCAAATATGGTCTGCCGCTGACCCTGTTGTCCGACCCCGGCAAGAAAGTGATGACCAAGTATGGTGCCTGGGGGGAAAAGACGATGTACGGCAAGAAGACCACGGGGGTCATCCGCTCCACGGTCTGGGTCGGACCCGACGGTAAGGTGAAAAAGCACTGGCGGCGGGTCGCCAAGGCGGCGGATCACCCCGCCAAGGTGTTGGAGGCGTTGCGAGGAGGGTGACCCCCCGCCCGCCCTGGGCCTGAGGGCTTGGGGTCTCCACCACCCTCCCGGGCTATACAGATTCCAGCCGTTTGTTTGCCTGATGACTCCGCGCCAAAAGGGGGTGGGGGAGCCTCAAGCCCTCAAGCCCGGGTGGGGAAAAGGGCGGGTCCAAGCCCCCAAGCCCCGGGCGGGTGGGCGGGCTCTTATGACGACGGCTGCGCCTCTTCGCCGTTGCCGGCGATGGTTACCGACTGGCCCGGCTGTAGACGCTCGCCGCCGCGGACGACGACCTGGTCTCCGGCACCGACGTTCCCCTTCACTTCGATCAGCGAATTGTGCCCGATGCCGGTCTCCACGGTGACTTTTTCGGCCGTGCCCTCGGCGGTCACCTTGAAGACATAGATACTGTCGCTGCGGAGGATGAGGGCATCTCGGGGCACGGCGACGACCGGCTGCGGACTGGCACTCGGCAGGGCCACGCGGACCGCGCTGCCGATGATCCAGGGCTCGTCCCCAAGAGCAACACGCACTTCGAACATCCGCGATCGCTGGTCACCCACGGGAATCGCCGCACGCAGGGTGCCCTTGGCTTCCTGGTCCCGTCCCTTGACCTTCAGACGCATTCCCTCCTCGAGATAGCCCTCGACGCTCAACGGCGCCTGCGCTCTGACCTCGATGTTCTCGGTATCCACCAGACGGACCACCGGGCCACCCACCGAGGCGTAGCCACCCGGTTGCTGCAGACGCTCGACAACGCGGCCGGGAAAGGGAGCCGTGACTCGGGTGCGTGAGAGCTGGTACCGGGTCTGCTCGAGGGCCACCTTCGCCTGGACGATCTCCTGCACCAGGGTCTCGCGCTGCGACACCGCCTCCTCGAGATCGTTGGCCGGGGCGACCTGTTGCTCGGTCAGCCTCTCGAGGCGGCTCACCTGCTGCTCGAGATACTGCAGGTTGGCCTCGTGACGCTTGATCGTCGCCTCGTCGTTCTTGAGCTGCAGCTGGAGGGACTGGTCGTTGATGCGGGCGACCACGTCTCCCTTCTTGACCACGTCACCCACTTCGGCCACCCAGGTGAGCTGCCCGGCGATCTCGGCGGCGATGGCCGCCTGGTTGCGACTTACCACCGTCCCCGGCACCCACACCTCGGGTGACATCTCCTGCTCCAGGGCAAAACCCACCTGCACCGCCGCCGGCGGCGGCCCTTCGTCCTGAGCGACGACGGCAGAAGCCAAGACCAATCCTGCCAGCACGGATGCGACGACGTTTGACTTCGAGTTTGAGGTTTTCATGATTCCATACTCCATCCAGGACGGTTTGGTGCTAGGAGGCTTGTGCAATCTCCGCCGATTCACTCGGTTCGGTGAAGTCTTTGATCTCGGCGACCTGGGCCCCTTCACCCAGGCGCAGAAAACTCGGCAGGAGCAGCAGTGTGAAGAGCGTGCTGACACTCATACCACCGACGATGACCGCCGCTAGACCACGGTAGATGACGCTTCCCTCGCCGGGCATGAGCAACAACGGCAGCATGCCGAAGATGCTGGTCAGCGTACTCATGAAGATCGGCCGCGTCCTGAGCCGCAGGGCCTGTCGCACGGCCTCACGGCGGCGCAGCCCTTCACGCTCTGCCGACCGGGTCTGATGCACCAGGAGAATGGCGTTGTTCACCACCAGACCCAGCAGAATGATGAACCCGATCATCGTCAGCAGATCGAGGGGCTGAAAAGTCATCAGGTTGAGCAGTCTGA
>SBFI01000107.1 GCA_006227875.1 Acidobacteriota bacterium | reverse complement strand
GCCGTCGGCTATCTATCTTTCTCCGGCGATCTCGACACCTGCATCACGATACGAACCCTGGTGGTTCACGGTGATGAGATCTCGGTCACCGCGGGTGCCGGCATCGTCGCCGACTCCGATCCCGAGACGGAAGAGAAGGAGACAGAGAACAAAGCGGCGGCCCTGCTGGCCGCGGTCGACCTGGCTCGTAGGCTGGAGACGTCATGATCGTGATGATCGACAACTACGATTCCTTTACCTACAACCTGGTGCAGCTGCTCTGGGGGCGAGGGGTGGAGGTGGAGGTGCTGCGCAACGATGCCGCGAGTGTCGACGAGATCCTGGCGCTGCGGCCCCGGGGCATCATCCTCTCGCCCGGTCCGGGCCGGCCCGAGCGCGCCGGAATCTGTGTCGACCTCGTACGCAGCCGACCGCGGGTGCCGCTGTTGGGTGTCTGTCTGGGACATCAGGTGCTGGGAGCCGCCTTTGGTGCCGAGATCGGCCGCGCACCAAGATTGATGCACGGCAAGACCTCTTTTATCCGGCATCTCGACCGGGGTGTCTTCAAGTCGCTCTCCAACCCTTTCGAGGCTACCCGCTATCACAGCCTGGAGGTTCGTCAGGAGAGCCTGCCGGAAGAGCTCGAGCCACTCGCCTGGAGCGACGAGGAGACGCTCATGGGGATGCGTCACCGGCAGCTGCCCTACCAGGGAGTTCAATTCCACCCCGAGTCGATCCTCACCATCGAGGGTCCACAGCTGATGGACAATTTTCTGGCCGAGTGTGAAGGCGAGACTCGAGACTCGCCCCGGGAGGGCTAGGATCGTGTTGGAGCCCGCCCAAGCCCTGGCCAAGGTGGTCGCCGGCAACGATTTGAGCAGCGCCGAGACGGAGCACCTCTTTGGCCGGCTCATGGACGGCCAGGTTGCCGACTCGCTGAAGGCCGGTCTGCTCATCGCGCTGGCAATGAAGGGGGAGAGCGCCGAGGAGATCGCCGGCGCGGCCCAGGCCATGCGCCGCCGGGTGGTGGCGGTTTCGACCCGGCGAGAGAACCTGGTGGACACCTGTGGCACCGGTGGCGACGGCAAGGGCAGCTTCAACATCTCGACTGCCGCCGCATTGGTCACGGCTGGAGCCGGGGTGGCGGTCGCCAAGCACGGCAACCGGTCGGTCTCCAGCCGCTCCGGGAGCGCCGATGTCCTGGCGGCGCTCGGTGTGGATCTGGATATCGATGCCGAGAGTGCGGGTAGATCTCTGGACGAGGTGGGCATCGCTTTTCTCTTTGCCCCCAGTCTCCATCCGGCCATGCGCGAGGTCGTGCAGGTGCGTCGCGAGCTGGGTGTGAGAACCATCTTCAATGTGCTGGGACCGCTGGCCAATCCGGCGGGGGCTCGACGACAGGTTGTCGGTGTCTATTCGGATCGTCTCGTCGACCTCCTCGCCCAGGTGCTCTCCAAGCTTGGCAGCGAGCATGCCCTGGTGGTCCACGGCGCCGACGGGTTGGACGAGATCAGCACCACCGGCCCGACAAAGATCGCCGAGGTGAGGGAGGGCCAGGTCACCAGCTACACCCTGGAGCCCGAGGAGTTGGGTCTCGAGCGCGTGGAGCCCGCGAAGCTGGAGGGTGGCAGCCCGGAGGCCAACGCGGCGGCAATGCGCGAGCTGCTGGCCGGGGCGGAGGGTCCGTTGACCGACATCACCCTGCTCAACGCGGGTGCCGCCATCTGGGTCGGTGGGGGAGCGGACGACCTGGCAACGGGTTTGGCAAGGGCACGTGAGACCTGGCGCTCGGGAGCGGCGGCGCGGAAGCTCGAGCAGCTGGTCGAGCTCAGCAGGGGGAGCGGGTGACCACCGCGCCGGCCGACATCCTGCAACAGATCGCCGAGCACCGTCGCCGCCGTCTGACCGAGATGGAGCCGCGGGATCGTCCCGCTGTGGCAGCGAGTGGTCGGGCCGTCGACTCGGACTCCAAGGCGGGCTCTTTCCGGGCGGCTCTTGGTGCCAAGCGGGGCAGGGCGATCATCGCCGAAGTCAAGCTGGGCTCGCCCCGTCTGGGGTCGCTGGTGGAGCGGATCGACCCCCGCCGGCAGGCCCGCATCTATGCCGACAACGGGGCCGCGGCCCTCTCGGTGGTGGTGGAGCCCGACTTCTTCCACGGCAGCTACGAGCTGCTGGTGATGTGTAAGGAGGCCTCGGGTCTGCCGGTCCTGGCCAAGGACTTCGTGGTGGATCCACGGCAGATCGAGTGGGCGGCGGCGGCAGGTGCCGACGCGGTGCTGTTGATCGCTGCCCTGCTGGAGCCGGACGAGCTCGGGCGGTATGCCGAGAGGGCCCTCGGTCTCGACCTCGAGCCGCTGGTCGAGACCCACGGCACCGCCGACCTGGAGAAGCTCGCCGGTGGCGACTGGACCCTGGTGGGGGTCAACAATCGCGATCTACGGACCTTCGAAGTGGACCTCGACCGTTCGATCGAGCTCCTACCGGAGCTACCGGCGGCGGCGCTCAAGGTGGCGGAGAGCGGCATCACCACCGGCGCCGATGTGAAGAGGCTCGCGGCCGCCGGTTTCGACGCCTTTCTCATCGGCGAATCGTTGCTGCTCTCCGACGACCCCGGTCGTCTGTTGCGTGAGCTCGTGGCATGAGCAGCCCGAGGGTCAAGATCTGCGGTATCACCCGGGTCGAGGACGCGAGTCTGGCCGCCGAGCTGGGCGCCGACTATCTGGGGCTCAACTTCTTTGCCGCCAGCCCGCGGGCGGTGGGACCGGAGCGGGCCCGGGAGATTGCCCGGTCGGTCCGGGGCCGGCTCGAGGTCGTTGGCGTATTTGTCAATGAGAGCCGGGAGCGGATCGAAGCGCTCGCCAAGGCGGTGCCCCTGGATCTGATCCAGCTCCACGGTGACGAGGGACCCGAGGAGGTGGCGGCCTTTGGGCAGCGTGTCATCAAGGTCTTTCGGGTGCGGGAGGATTTCGACCCGGGCCAGGTCTCCGCCTACCCGCGAGCAGCGGCGTTTCTCTTCGACTGTGGTCATCCCTCGCTCTATGGCGGCACCGGCTTGGCCTGGCCCTATGAGAGGATCGCGGGGCTGGGGGTGGAACAGCCGGTTTTGGTGGCCGGTGGTATAGGTCCCGCCAATGTCCGACAGGCGATCCGGCTGAGCGGTGCCGACGGCATCGACGTCTGCTCGGGGGTGGAGTCGAGCCCCGGTGTCAAGGATCACGATGCGATGAAGCGACTCTTCCAAGAGGTACGACATGGACAAGAAGCAACCTGATCTGGCGGGGTATTTCGGTCCGTATGGCGGGCGCTATGTGCCCGAGACCGTGATGGCACCGCTCGAGGAGCTGGCAGAGGCGTACGACAGGGCGCGCAAACAGAAGAAGTTCAAACGGCGCCTGGACAAGCTGCTGCGCCACTATGCCGGGCGCCCCACCCCGCTCTACTTCGCCAAGCGACTGACGGCGGAGCTGGGCGGTGCGCGGATCTATCTCAAGCGCGAGGACCTGCTGCACACCGGAGCCCACAAGATCAACAACGCCATCGGTCAGGCGCTGTTGGCGCAGGAGATGGGCAAGGAGCGGGTGATCGCGGAGACCGGGGCGGGGCAACACGGTGTCGCCACTGCCACGGCGGCCGCCCTGCTGGGGCAGGAGTGCACCATCTATATGGGCGAAGAGGATATGCGTCGGCAGCGGCTCAATGTCGAGCGCATGCGGCTGCTGGGGGCGGAAGTGGTACCGGTCGACGCCGGCAGCCGCACCCTCAAGGATGCCATCAACGAGGCGCTCCGCGATTGGGTGACAAACGTGAGAACGACCCACTACATCCTGGGCTCGGTCTTGGGTCCCGATCCCTACCCACGGATGGTGCGCGACTTCCACCGGGTCATCGGCCGGGAGACCAAGGCCCAGCTCAAGAAACAGACAAAACAGGACTGGCCGCACCTGGCGGTGGCCTGTGTGGGTGGCGGCAGCAACTCGATCGGGCTGTTCAGCGCCTTTCTGGACGAGCCACGAACACGGTTGATCGGGGTGGAGGCGGGGGGGCGGGGTCCCGCCCTGGGCGAGCACGCGGCTCGTTTCCAGGGCGGCTC
>SBFI01000294.1 GCA_006227875.1 Acidobacteriota bacterium | reverse complement strand
AACGGCATCAGCAACCGCGACTGGTTCATTACCCTCAGCGCCGACGGTCACCAGCCGGCGACGGAGCCAGGCAACCCCGACATCGTCTACTCCGAGAGCCAGAACGGTCGCCTGCACCGCACCGACCGGACCACAGGAGGGGTCGTCTACATCCAGCCCCAGCCGGAGCCCGGCGATCCGCCCGAGCGATTCAACTGGGACTCGCCGATCCTCGTCAGCCCGCATTCTCCGACCCGGCTCTACTTCGCTTCCCAGCGGGTCTGGCGCTCGGATAACCGAGGCGACAGCTGGACCCCGGTGAGTCCTGACCTGACCAGGAACGAGGATCGGCTGCTGCTGCCAGTGATGGGTCGTCAGTGGAGCTCGACCGCGCCATGGGATCTTTCTGCGATGTCGAACTACAACACCATCACCTCGCTCGCCGAATCGCCGAGCGAGGAGGGCCTGCTGTGGGCCGGTACCGACGACGGCCTGCTGCAGGTCAGCTCCGACGACGGCGCCAATTGGACGGCGATCCCGGTCAGCGATCTGCCGGGGGTCCCCGCCACCGCATTCGTCAACGACATCAAGGCCGACCTCTTCGATGCCGATACCGTCTACGTGTGTCTCGACAACCACAAGTACGGCGACTTCAAACCCTACGCGGTGAAGAGCACCGACCGGGGCCGGACCTGGCGGTCGATCGCCGGTGATCTGCCGGACCGCCACCTGGTCTGGCGACTGGTGCAGGACCACGTCAAGCCAGGCCTGCTCTTTGCGGCGACCGAGTTCGGGATCTTCTTCACCGTCGACGGCGGCGGCAAGTGGGTCGAGCTCCAGGGTGGGGTACCCACCATCTCCTTCCGCGACCTCGCCATTCAGAGGCGCGAAAACGATCTTGTCGGCGCCTCCTTCGGGCGCGGCTTCTATGTCCTCGACGACTACTCACCGCTGCGCGAGGTCAGCGACGAGATGCTCGAGAGTGAAGCCACGCTTTTCCCGGTTCGAAAGGCGCCGTGGTATATCCAACGGCGACCGCTCGGCGGCCGCGGTCAGGCGAGTCAGGGCAGCGGCTACTTCATCGCCCCCAACCCGCCCTTCGGAGCCGTCTTCACCTACCACCTCGCGGAGGGGTACACCTCCCTCGAAGACCAACGACGCAAGCGTGAGAAGAAGCTCGAGAAGGAATGGAAGGACACCCCCTACGTCGGCTTCGACGAGCTCGAGCGTGAACGTCGCCAACCCAAGCCGGAGATGGTGCTCACCATCCGCAACGCCTTGGGAGAGGTCGTTCGCATCCTCACCGCCCCGGCCAAGAAGGGCTTCCACCGCGTGGCCTGGGATTTGACCTACCCGACGTCGTCGGCAGTCCAGACCGTTTCGACCGGTGAGCGGCGTGGTCCTCCGAGAAGCGGAGACCGCAACAGCGGCTTTATGGCCCCTCCGGGGACCTACTCGGTGATCCTATCGAAGAAGGTGGACGGCGTGGTCATCGACGTCGCCGGTCCGGAGAGCTTCGAGGTGGTTCGTGTCTTCGAGGGTGTCCTCGCGGGCACGTCTCCGGCAGACACCGCCGCCTTCATGCGAGAGGTCGCTGCGCTGCAGCGCGGGGTGAGCGCCGCCTCGCAGGCCGCCACGATCGGCTTCAAGACAATCGAGAACCTCGAGAAGGCACTCGCGCGATCGACGATCGACCCAGGCACCCTCGACGCGGAGCTCGAGGCGCTCAAGCAGGAGCTCTACGACCTCGACGAGGCCCTTTCCGGAAACCGCTCGCGACGGGCGATGGGCGAGCCGCGAGTGCCGACCATCTCCGACCGCCTGCGGGTGGCATCGAGGACCAATGGTCAATCGGATTACGGCCCGACCGCGACCCACCGCCGGGCCTTCGAAATCGCCGCCGAGGAGTTCGGCCGCATCGATCCTCAACTGCGCCAAATCCTCGAGGTCAACCTTCCGGCGCTCGAAACAAAGATGGAGGAGGCTGGCGTGCCGTGGACACCCGGTAGGCCGTTGCCGGAGGTGCGGTAGAAGCCAACCGTCATCCCGAGCGGCGGCGGAGCGGTAGCGACGCCGTAGTCGAGGGAGCCCCCGAATTCTCCGGAGTAGGCTCTGGCTTACTGACGCCCGAAGGGCGTCGGGACTCACCCTCATCAACCAGTGGCCGTAAGCCAACCACCCTCCCTCTCGGAGACGCCCATGGCAACGGCCACGGATGGCTGCTGAGGGTGAGTTCAGGGGATCCTTCGACTCGCTCCGGCCAGCCGCCTCTGCTCGCTCAGGATGACAGCGCGCTGACGCGCGCTGTCATCTCCCCGATGCGCTCCGACAGAGCGCTCAACGAGTCTTTGTCGCCGTTGAGCCTCTCCGACTCCGAGCGCACGAAACGTGTGTATGGCGCGATGGCTTTCTCGAGGCGGCGGCGGCCGCTTTCGGCCTCACGATCGAAGTGCGTGGTCAATGCCGCCATGAGCTCCTGGCGAAGGATCGCGATCTTCCGCTTGAGCTCCGATTTGGCCCGGCGACGGCGGTGAGGCAGGACAAAGAGACCGAGCGCCGCCATCAACCCGGCCGCCGTCAGACCCGTAATGTCGGCCGCCGTCGAGCTCGCGGCCAGGGCCACCGCGGCACCGAGGCCCACCGCACCGACCTCGAGGACCGCGGTCGAGGTGACCGCCTTCTGAAGGTCCTCTGCCATCCGTTGCGCCTCTCGCGTTCGGTCGTAGGAGGCGAGACCGTCGCGGGCGGCGCGACCGACCGTTTCAAGCAGACGCGTGCGGTCGGCCTCGAAGCGCCCGCCGACCTCGCCCACCATGCGGTCGGCGTGGGCGACGACGCGGCGGTTGACGTGGTTGACGACGTTCTGCCAATGGCCGAGCTCGGAGTCCACCAGCCAGTCGATCAGGCTCTCGACCTTCGCCTCCACCGATTCGGGTGCGTCGGCGACGACATCGCTCTCGAATCTCGCCTTGAGTGCCGATTTGTCGAAGAGCTTGGGCAGCCGCGCGATGCGGACCGTTTCGTCGAAAAACTCCATGCCCCGTTGCTCCATCAGGTGGAGCAAGTTGTCGATGTCGGAAAGGCGAAGCTCGAACTCGCGGCGAACATCGTCAGCCCAGGTCTCGGTCTGGCGCTCGATGTCGTCGAGCGTTTGCAGATCGTCGGCCACCAGCTCGAGCCGATCGCTGACGGTCTCCAGGGCACCTCCGAGTAAATGTGAGGCAACGCCGACGGGATTCCCGAGCTTCAGACGCAGCAGCTCCCCGCTGTCGAGGGTCCCACGCAGAAAGGACTCCACGGCCGGCAGCCCGCTCGCTTTGACAGCCTCCTCTCCCTGAGCCTCGACCGCATTCAGCGCCGAAACGCCGAAGACCTCCGGATCGACACCCAGCAGCCCCTTGGCGTTTTCAGAAACGTAGGCGACGACCTCGGCCACCTCGTCCTCGGAGCGCAGAATGTCGATCTTGTTGACCACCATCGCCACCTTCTTGCCCCACTCGCGGATGGCCTCAAGGAACACCCGCTCGCTCTCGGACAGTGGCCGGTCGGCCGAGGTCACGAAGAGCACCAGATCGGCACGCGGTACGTAGTCCGTCGTCAGGGCCTCGTGGGCGCGGTCGAGGGCGTTGGTGCCGGGTGTGTCGACGATCGTCAGCAGGCGAAGAGTTTCCACTGGCGCGGTGATGCACTCACCGACCGCACCCATGGGCTCGCGCGCCACCTTCTCGCCCCACACGATCTGGTGGATCTTTGACGTCGTCGGTGTGACTCCCTCCGCGAGGACCTCCCGGCCGAGGAGGGCGTTGATCAGCGCGCTCTTGCCGGCGTTAAACTCGCCGACGACCACGAGCAGGAAGAGCTCGTCGAGCTGGCGCACGGAGTCGGCCAATGCCTTGAGGTCGTCTGCCGAGGTTTCGCAACGCTCGAGCGCGATCTTCACATCGTCCAGAAGCTCGCGCTCCTGGCTCAGGAGCTCCCGCTGTTCGTCATTGAGGATCGGTTCCAGCATGCGCGGCCATCTTAGCGCGATCGTGAGGTCTTGAGGTCTTGAGTTCTTGGGGTCTTGGAGCGCACGTCGTCTCGACTCGGGGCGGGTGGG